>JANPGE010000086.1:0-25185 GCA_031423805.1 Segetibacter sp.
TTGCTCCGCAATCAATTGAACCTTCTCTTGCTTAAATTCTTTGCTGAAATGACGCATTTGCCTAAGTTTTATTTTCATAAATTTACCATTTGTGAAAAGTTATTAACCAAACTTGGCGTCAACGTATATCATGAGAGATCATTATCTTTCTACTTACTACTAACTACTTTCTACTTATCCGTATTTAAAATCTAAGACCTAACATTTATCTCTAAACTATTATACTTTGTGCAGATTGCTTCGTCGTACCTCCTCGCAATGACGAAACAGCCTGCTATTCATCTAATATCTAGAATCTAAAATCTAACATCTCCTCTACCATGAAAATAAACATTTACAATAGTCCTGCAGAAACGATACAGTATTTGGCTGATTATTTTGTGACTATTGCTAAAGCGTGTATTGAAGATAAAGGTCGATTCACTGTTGCTTTGTCAGGTGGCAGTTCGCCTAAAAAGTTATATGAACTATTGAGTTCGGAGTTATATAAAAATGCATTGGATTGGAATAAAGTTTATTTCTTTTTTGGTGATGAACGATATGTTCCTTTAACAGACAAAGACAGTAATTATCTGATGGCGAAGAAGGCTTTATTTGAACCCTTGCAAATTGCTGATGATCATGTTTTTGCTGTTGACACAAGGTTACCTCCTGACGATGCTGCCAAAGATTATGAAAGCAGCATGAAAGTTTTTTTTGGAAATGAACACATCAGATCAGACCTTGTCTTGCTTGGTTTGGGGGACAACTCACATACAGCTTCATTATTTCCACACACAACAGTTTTGCATGATAAAGCCCCTGCTGTCAAAGCTTTGTATGTTGACGAGATTAAAGCTTACAGAGTAACCATGAATGCACCATTAATTAATGAAGCCCGGCATGTTGCTTTTCTTGTTTATGGAAAAGAAAAAGCTGTAGCTGTTCATCATATTCTACAAGACAAAACTGACGTTGAAACATATCCGGCACAACTTATAAACCCCACAAATGGAGAATTGGTTTGGTTTCTTGATAATGAAGTTGCGGAAAAAGTCAATTAGGTAATAAGTTACCTTCAAATTGAGCAATTGAGCCATTGAGCCATTTTCACATTAACTCTATCTAAACCTTTCCAAACTTTTGATCAGCTTTTCATCTTTTCTAATACCTGAAATGGCTAGAAAAAATAAAATGACCATGACTATTGGAAATAATGCACCCCAATAATAGTTGCCAACAACTCCCACATTTTCCTGCTTAAAGTTTGATATCTGTATAACTTCCAAAGCAACTAAAACAATAGAAGCAAGTAACCCAAAAACAGCAAACTTTAATTGTAGTTTCCGGTTTTTAAAAAGAAAAATGGAAACAAAAGCCAAAAGACCTGCTATAGCATCTACTGCAAATATCAGCAGGCTTTCTGTTGCCGAAAAAAATCTGGACACATTACCCGGCAAAACACCCTGAAAGAGTGGAATTCTTGTAACTAAAAAAGCGGCAATTGCTGCAAGTAAAAACCATATAGTTTGTTTCCTTTGAATCATTTTTATTATTGGTTTATTAGGGTTATTGGGTTAACTGGTTAATTGGTTTATTGGTTAAATGGTTTATTCGTTAATTGGTTAACTGGTTAATTGGTTTATTGTTAATTGTCTAGTTGCTTCACCACTCACAACTCACCATTCACAACTCACCACTCACTACTCACTACTCACAACTCACCACTCAAACTCACAACTCACCACTCACCACTCACAACTAATAAAGCGGAAAACTTTTCATAAACTCATTTACTTCTTTGCGTATGCTGTCTAATATAGTTTCGTTGTCGGCATTCATGAGGGCATTGTCAATCATATTTACCACAAATTGCATATCGCCTTCCTTCATACCACGGGTGGTAATGGCCGGAACCCCTACCCTTATACCACTCGTAACAAATGCACTTTTGTCATCGTATGGAACCATGTTTTTGTTTACGGTAATATCGGCTTTTACCAAAGTGTTTTCAGCTTTTTTACCACTGATGTTTTTGTTGCGCAGATCAATCAACATGAGGTGGTTATCTGTACCGCCACTTATTAGCTGATAATCTTTTTCAACAAATGCTTTTGCCATAGCTTGAGCATTTGCAATAACCTGCTTAGCATAAATCCCAAATTCATCTGTCAAAATTTCGCCGAAGGCAATGGCTTTAGCAGCAATAACATGCTCCAACGGCCCACCCTGTGTGCCCGGAAAAACAGCCATATCCAATAGGTTACTCATCATACGGGTGTTGCCTTTCATATCCTTCAGTCCAAAAGGGTTTTCAAAATCCTTCTTCATCAAAATTATGCCACCCCGTGGTCCACGTAATGTTTTGTGGGTGGTAGAGGTAACAAAATGACAATGCTCAAATGGTGAAGCAAGTAAACCCTTTGCAATTAATCCGGCAGGATGCGCCATATCGCACAGAACAAAAGCCCCGACTTCATCAGCAACTTTTCTTATTCTTGCATAATCGTAATCGCGGCTATAGGCACTTGCTCCGCAAATGATTAATTTAGGATTTACTTCTCTGGCTTTTGCTTCCAATGCTTCATAGTCTAATAAACCTTCTCGTGTAACACCGTAAAAGTGAGGTTTGTATATTTTCCCGCTAAAATTAACAGGGCTACCATGTGTCAAATGACCGCCCATGCTAAGGTCAAGGCCTAATATATCATCGCCGGGTTGTAGTATGGCTAACATTAGCGCTGCATTTGCCTGTGCGCCACTATGAGGTTGCACATTAGCATATTCGCAGTTGAAAATTTGCTTTAACCGATCTATAGCCAATTGTTCTATCTGATCAACAATTTCGCAACCACCATAATAGCGGCGACCGGGGTAACCTTCAGCGTATTTATTGGTCAATACTGTTCCCATTGCATCCATAACCTGCTGACTCGCAAAGTTTTCAGAAGCTATTAATTCTATACCGTGCTGTTGTCTTTGTAATTCTAATTCTATAAGGTCAAAAACTTTTGAATCTCTTTGCATGAAGTGGTGTTTAAAAAACAAAAATAAACTTTAAACGGATTTAAGTGTGAAGTGTTCAATATTATTAAGTGCAAAAGCTATAAAAAACGGTTTCTATCATTTTTAAAAAAAATAAATACAATTAAAAAATAGGGCTATATAACAAATGTCCTCAACTTAAGAATCCCTATAAGGAGTAAAATGTGGAAAAAGCTGCTATTAAAAGATACAGTAAGAGGGACCCCCGAAGAAAAATCGCATTAACATTCATTTCATTAAAACTGAATTGATCAAAGTATCCTTTTCTTTAAAGGATTTTAAAGGTGTTTCGTTTACCCCCCCCAAAGGGGTAACATTTGAAAAGCCGTGGGTGAAACCCCACGATAGTGGAATGGAGCAATATTATTACAACCCCAACGGGGTTGGACTGATTGTACGCTTTGTATTGTGCAACCCCGTTGGGGTTGAAATAAAACGATTATTTTCATTCCACGGGTTAAACCCGTGGCTATTCATGTAAAAGCCTTACAGGCTTTTTAATCTGAGTACATTACAAATAACGATCGGTATTAGAAAACCAAAAGGCACCCGTCCGTTTACCCAAAAAAGCTTATGCAAAGGACATTAGGTGAAAAATAAATGTCTTACGTAAACGGATTAATAAAAAATTAATTTACCAGCCAAAACGCCTACTTTCTGCTCACTTTAAAACCATCAAAATAAAAATTCCCTAATTTCACCCTCCCGATGAAACTGAAAAAGCTGCTGAACATGAATTTGGCGTAATTGGATTTGATTAAAATCCAACAGTTCATCAAAAAAGAAAATACATGAAAGCAATCATACCTGTTGCAGGTGCCGGCGCTAAATTGAGGCCCCATACCTATACACAACCCAAAGCATTAATTCCTATTGCGGGCAAGACTATACTAAGTTTTATTGTTGATCAACTACACGATGCAGGCATTAATGAGTTCATCTTTATTATAGGTTATTTGGGCGATAAAATTCAGGATTACGTAAAAGCCACCTACCCTCACTTAAAATGTCATTTTGTACATCAAAATGAACGGCAGGGAACAGGACATGCACTTGAACTGACTAAAAACATAGTTGGCAATGATGAAGTTTTTGTAGCCCTTGGTGATACAATTTGCGAATTTGATGTGAAAGAAGTTTTAAATAGTCCCTACAGTATGTTGGGTGTGCAAAAAGTAGATGATCCCCGCTTGTTTGGTGTGGCAGAAATTGATAGCAATGGTTTTATTGAAAAAGTTGTAGAGAAACCAGCCATCCCTAAAAGCAATATGGCGTTGGTTGGGCTATATAAAATAAAAGAAACAGAATTTCTTTACGGATGTCTACATCATATTTTCAAAGAACACATTCAATCGCATGGCGAGTATAGTCTGACTGATGCAATTGATTTCATGATACAAAGAGGTGCCCACATAAAATCATTTAAAGTAAAAAACTGGTTTGATTGTGGCAAAAAAGAGAGTTTGCTCGAAAGCAATGCTACACTTCTAAAAAAATCAGGAGGCAATGTAAGCGAGACAGAACATAAATATAAATCCACTATTATTATTCCACCTGTAAGTATTGGACCTTATTGTGAAATAACAGATTCTATTATAGGCCCTCATGTTTCTATTGGCGCCAATACCAGCATCAAACAATCAATTGTACGCGAAAGCATTATAGGTTCTTATACCAATTTGTATGATGTAGTTTTAAATAATTCCCTGATTGGTAGCGATGCTGCAGTAAAAGGTTTAAGCAGAAAACTAAATATTGGTGATAATACAGAGATTGATTTTGGATAGGTTTTATTTAGGTAATTTATCTGCATTAAAAGGATACGAATTTCGCAAACATTATTAACCCGTAATGTCTTATGACTGCATATAAAAACAGCATTACAGAGCTTTTCAACATTCAATATCCTATTATACAGGCGGGCATGATATGGGCAAGCGGCTGGAAGTTGGCAAGTGCTGTAAGTAATGCAGGTGGCCTTGGATTGTTGGGCAGCGGCAGTATGTACCCCAATGTACTAAGAGAACACATAACTAAATGCAAACAGGCTACCGATAAGCCTTTTGGCGTAAATGTTCCACTCATATATCCATCTATTGAGGAGCATATACAAATCATTCTTGAAGAAAAAGTTCCGATAGTATTTACAAGTGCAGGTAATCCTAAAACATGGACCGGCAAACTGAAAGATGCAGGAATAAAAGTAGTACATGTTGTTAGTAGTAGTCAGTTTGCACAAAAAGCTGAAGTTGCAGGCTGCGATGCAGTTGTAGCAGAAGGTTTTGAAGCCGGCGGTCATAATGGCCGCGAAGAAACAACCACGTTTGTTCTGCTGCCACTTGTAAGAGAGGCAATTAATATTCCGTTAATAGCTGCGGGAGGTATTGCAACGGGCAGGCAAATGTTGTCTGCTATGGTATTGGGTGCAGATGGGGTACAAATAGGGAGCAGGTTTGTTTGCACGCCTGAAGCATCATCGCATCCTGACTTTAAAACAAAAGTAATACAGGCAAAAGAGGGTGATACTATGCTTAGCATGAAGCAAACTATACCTGTAAGGCTTTTAAAAAACCCATTCTACGAAAAAATAAAAGCAGCAGAAGAAAGCGGCGCTGACAAAGAAACCTTGCTGGAAATATTAGGAAGAGGAAGGGCCAAAAAAGGAATGTTTGAAGGCGACCTTAATGAAGGCGAACTTGAAATTGGACAAGTTGCTGCACTTATAAATTCCCTAAAACCTGCAGGTGTAGTAGTGCAGGAGATTTGGAATGATTATATTGAGATGAAGAAAAAAATATGTAGTTAAGAAAATGAAATAACCATAATTGTAAGGGTCATTTACTTAAGCTAAAAGAATAATTACAATCCTGTTTACCCATGAACAAAAAAAACAAACCTGATACACGGGGTTTTGTTTACAGTACAGACCCCAACTTCAACTTTGAGCCTGAACACGAAGAGGCAAAGGAAACTTTGCCACCGGCAAAACAAAAACTAAAAATAAAACTAGACACCAAACAACGTGCAGGTAAAGCAGTAACGCTTATCGAAGGCTTTATTGGTTTGGATGAAGACCTTGATGATTTAGGAAAAAAACTCAAAAATTTTTGTGGTACAGGTGGCAGTGTAAAAGATGGACAAATAATTATACAAGGAGATCAAAGGGAAAAGGTGAAACAATGGTTGATAAAAAATTTATACCCTATAAAATGATTAATTATATGGCTGAAAAAATTTACAATACAATAAATTCATAAGTTCTAACACCCTAAAGATGCAACATCTTTTAATCTTATTATTTAAATCAGGTTTTTGTATTATGGTCAGAATAAAATAATTTTACTACCTATGACCATCGGAAGGCTTATTTACCTTTTCATTTTTTATATCTTCTGCCCTATAGTCGTCAGCGCACAACTTACCTATTCAGAATTGGAGGTTATGTATGATAGTGCATGGACTTTTAAGAATCTACAAATGGTTCCTATAAAGTTTAAACCCAAATATGAGGGTATTTTAATACAAAATGAACCACAGGGAAGACCCATCAGTTTTGCCGAAGCCCTTCAAAAGCATAAGATTAAGTTGACAGAAATGCAATATGAAAATGGTGCTGATGTCAACCTGCTACAGATTACTAATCATAGTAAGCAGAGCGTAGTTGTTCAGGGCGGTGATGTATTAGAAGGGGGTAAACAAGACAGAATGGTTGGTGAAACTAAATATATAGCACCGGGTACTACCGATTATATACAGGTATATTGTGTAGAAAAAAGAAGATGGTCACCCAAGGCCAAAGAGTTTAAGCACCGTGGGGTAGCTAACAGAGAAGTACAAAAAGCCATGAACCTAAATAAAAGACAATCTGCAGTATGGAAAGAAATAGACAAAGAATTTAAAGCCGCAAAAAAAACAAGCGAAACCTGGTCTTACCTGGAATTATATGGTACAAGAGAACCTGTAGATACAAGTTATATTAATTTTTTTACCCGAAAATATGTTGAGAGTGATAGCAACATTGCCGGATTTATTTTTATAACGGATAATAAAATACTGAGTACAGAAATTTTTGCCAGTAACAGCCTTATGGATATCACCTTTGCTAACATGCTAAATAGTTATGTGCAATCTGTTGTAGCTAACGGAGGAAAACCAGCTGTTCCCGTTTCTACTCAAAAGGAATTTATGAATCAAATTCTAACCAGCGAAGAAGGTCAAAAAATATATGTAACCGCACATGGAAAATTGAATATTGATGCCGGAGGTAAAGTAATTCACCTGATTGCATATCCCGATTAATCTAAAATTTTGGGATTATACATTAAATAAGAAAATATACCACTTCCCCTGTTTCTATTTGAGCGCATTAACAATAGCCCAAAACAATCCGTCTTTCTTTTTGTCAACTTCTGTTAATTGATCATAAGGAACTAAATCAGGATGTGTTTTTAATGCATTATTTTTAGAAGGGCCATATTTCCATCCTTCATTTATTTTTGCAGCTATCCATTGTTCATGTATAGCTTGTAAGGGTAAATCAGGATTGTTTAAAATAAATTGTACAGTATTAAGTGTTGATTCCTGTTGCCATTTTTCTGTATCATCCCAATGTTTTTGAGAAAAATCATTATTGCCATCGCACCATGCTTTATGAGCTTCATGACATACTTTGGCTATTAAAATAATATTCATATTAATTATATGTATTTTATAAAGTTGATAACTGCTAAATTATCTTAATAAGCAGCACTTCGGGCTGTTTATTAATCAAACCATTGGTTAAATGTAACTGTTTTAAATTATGCCCTTAAAGGACAATACTGCATATTAAATATTTTTATTTTGCATTTTTTTGCTGGCAGAGTTATTGAACGTGTTTTCATTCACAAAGAGACACATTTCAAGATCTTTTTTTGGGCATATTAGAGATATTTTTACTGCAAGTAATATAGTTTACAATTGATAATGAAGTTAAGTTTTTCAATAAAAAAGGTGAGATTGACGTTATATCTGTATCCAATATCCAATATCCAATTTATGAAAAACAGAAATTGTTTCATCATAGCATTTATAGCTATGCTTTGTCCGGGCCTTGTGCGGTCACAGGACATACATTTCTCACAATTCTTTGAAACTCCCTTATTAAGAAATCCATCACTTGCAGGCATTTTTAATGGCGATATACGTGTACAAGGAGTTTACCGGAACCAATGGGGTAGTGTAACTGTTCCTTACAAAACAGGTTCCTTTAATATGGAATTCAAAAAACCCATTGGTGAGAATAATGATTTTATTACTACAGGAATGCAGGTAGTATACGACAAAGCAGGTTCAACTAATTTTACAACTACTAACCTGTTTCCTGCTATCAACTATCATAAGAGCCTTGGCGGAGAAAAAAGTCAATATCTCTCTATGGGATTTATGGGTGGGCTGGTACAACGTAGATTAGACAGAAGTAAAATGACCACTAATAGCCATTTTGATGGCAATGGTTACAACCCTTCTTTACCAGATGGTGAATCTTTTAAAAGTGCCAACTATTCTTACCTTGATGGTAGTGTAGGATTAACGTTCAATTCTGAAATGACACCAAATAACAGCCACGATAATTATTTTATAGGAATAGCATATCATCACTTTAACAGACCTAAAAATAGTTTCTACAAAAACCCTGAAATTGAACTTAATCCTAAATGGGTGTTTTCAGGTGGAATGCGTTTTGACATGGGAGAAACTGCATATTTTACTATACAAGCCGATCATAATATACAAGGTACAGCACAGGAAACAATTGGTGGGGCTATGTACTCTGTAAAAATTGGAGAAGATTATGAAAATCCTGACTATACACTACATTTAGGTGGATACTTAAGGTGGCAGGATGCATTTATACCGGTTGTTAAATTAGATTATAACGCAATTTCCCTTGCATTAAGTTATGACGTAAATGTTAGTCAGTTAACTACAGCAAGTAAGGGTCAGGGTGGTGTAGAATTATCCGTAACTTATGTTGGATTTTTTGACAGAGATAACAGTACAAAAAATTCTATGAAATGTCCTAAATTTTAATACGAAGAACAAGACAAATACATTTGTTTATTTTAACCTGAATTAAATTAATACTAAAGGAGCACATCATTGGATTATGTGCTCCTTTAGTTTTTGATTTATTCAAAATACTTTCACTTATAATTTAAATCTTTAGCGGTATAAACCCAAAAAGCATGCTGTAGCTCGTGTAGGTATTTTAGAGATATTGTTATTTTAAGGTTGTGAACGGTCATATGCGTTATACCTTCATAATCAATTTCTAGTTCTACCTTTTCTACAGGGTGCTCATAAACATAAGAATCTGTTTTAAAGAATCCACACCTTAAGATGTTTTCATTGGTAAGAGGAACGGGGTATAATTCATTTGCACTGGTTTTTATAGCCCGTTTAAGTTTTAAAGTAATTTCTCCGTTTACATTATCCAAAACAGTGATAGGCTCTTTTAACGTGTCAAACAGAAATACCTGACTCCCTTTTCTTATGATTTTAGCTTCTACCATAATAGTTCGGTTTAAACAAATATATCTATAAAATAAAAACTCCAACCTTAAAAATTATATTGACTCTAATACGTTTATAAGCAAAAGGAAAACCCTGCAAAATATTGTATATAGATTATACCATAATATCCACACATTTCTAAAGTTATAGGTTTGTTGGCCTGGCATAATATTTTAAAAAAAACTAAAAAAACTAAAATCAAATGATTATATCGACTCAAAAAAAATCAATGCGCAAAAACATTTCTAAAAGAGAAATACCTAAAAAATGGGCTAAATCAAATTTTCCAACAACAGCCCAATTGGTGTGGAACAGAATATTTAAACAATTGGAGTCTAACGTCAGTTCATTACAAAAAGCATCCTAAAGTTTGAAAATGAGTTTTGTGTTACACACAAAACCAATACCTTCATGATGTATGAAGAAGGTATATTTCATTTCAGGACTTGGTGCAGATAGCCGTGCATTTAATTTTTTAGATCTTAGCTTTTGTAAGCCTGTTTTTATTGAATGGCCCCCACATATAGTTCATGATACACTGGAATCTTATGCAGATAAAATATTTCAACGCATAAATGATGAAACAGCCATTATAGTAGGTTTATCTTTTGGTGGTATGCTGGCAACAGAAATAGCCAAAAAACATCCACAAACAAAAGTAATTTTAATTTCAAGTTGCAAAACCTACAAAGAGATACCAGGTTATTTAAGATTTTGGAGATTCCTACCTCTTTACAAACTTCACAGCAGTAGAATAAAAAAGCTTTCAGCCATGGTTCCATCGGCCGTATTAGGTGTTAAAGGAACAGAACAAAAAAAAATACAACGGCAAATATTAAACGATTCAGATCCTGCATTTACCCGTTGGGCAATAGGAGCAATATTAAATTGGAAAAATACAACTGTACCGGAAAATCTAATACATATTCATGGTACAGCTGACAATCTATTACCTTATAAATATGTACAACCTAACCATACTATTAAAGGTGGTGCACATATTATGATAATGGATAAGGCCCGGGAAGTCTCCGATTTACTAAGAAATATTATAGAGGGATAGAAATTAATAAAATTGAAAGTTTTTAGAAACTACTTTTTTCTAACCCGGCATAAATTAATAAAAGTGCCAACAGCTATTCTGTAAAGCCTTTTATACTGTATTTCTTTTATTTAAATAAATGAAATACAGCAACAATCTTACCAACTAGTTGTATTATTTCAATAACAAATTTATATTTACTGTTTAAAAATAAGAAAAGTGGTGGATTTGCACTTTAGCTTTATTGTGTAAATGCCCATTTTTTCTATTTATTCATTACTGAAAAACCATAATAAGGCCATATTTATTTACAATATTAAATCGCTTATATACTAATTGCAAGCACTACAGATTACAGGAGAAAAGTGTTAATTGAACCAACACTTTGCAATTCGTTTATAAGGTAACGTGATTATTGTGATAATGAGACCATTTGACTGTAAACATAAATTTCCCTAATCGTAAACCTTTGTTAATGAAATTGTTTGTACTCTTCTTTTTATTAGCAGTAACAACTAATACTCAAGCACAAAATTCTATTAGTAAAGTTTTAGCAATTACGACTTCGGTAAATGAGACAAATGGAACAATCTCACTCAAATGGAATAAAATACCTTCGGCAACAAGTTATGTAATATCCAAAAAGCTAAGAAAAGATAGTGCCTGGAAAAATATTGATACTGCGATAGGCAACAGCGATACAACTTTTACAGACTTGGTTACTAACAAACTTATTGGTTACGAATATCAAATAGTAACACGTGGTGCCACACCATCTGCAAGCGGCTGTGTTTATGCAGCTATTAACCTGCCTGCCAACCATTATACAGGTAAATTAATTGTATTAATTGATAGCGCCTATATCAACTACTGCAGTCAGGAAATAAAACAATATCTTATTGATATTATTAAAGAAGGATGGAGTTACAACTTAAAATATATCAGCAGAACATCTTCGGTTATAAACGTAAAGCGCATTATTAAAACAATGTACGAACAAGATGCTGCTAATACAAAAGGTGTTTTCATTTTAGGACATATTGCTATTCCCTATAGCGGAGAAATATACCCTGACGGACATACCAATCATCATGGAGCATGGCCGACAGATGGTTTTTATACAGATACTTCTACAACCGAGTGGACTGATACTTTAGTAAATATTGCTACCGCTTCAAGGGCAGAAAATAGAAACATTCCCGGCGATGGTAAATTTGACCAATGGGCAATAAACCCAACACAGGTCAGGCTATTTGTAACAAGAGTTGATTTATATGATATGCCTGCAATAAACACCAATGATAGTTTATTAATAAAAAATTATCTTCAGAAAGACCATGCATACCGAAGCCTCCAAAATAAATTTAGAATGAGAGCTTTAGTTGATGACAATTTTGGTTATTTTTCAGGTGAGGCATTTGCTCAAAATGGTTATAGAAACGGTGTTAATCTGCTAGGAAAAGACAGTGTTATGGATGGCGATTACTTTACTTTCATGAATTCTTTAGATAAAAGTTATTTGTGGAGTTATGGTTGTGGTGCAGGAACCTACATAAGTGCAGGTGGAATAGGTAGCACTTCAAATTTTCAATCCTCAAATGTAAAATCTGTTTTTACCATGTTGTTTGGTAGTTATTTTGGTGATTGGGATAATTCCAATAATTTTTTGAGAGCCCCCTTAGCAAGCAATTCCTCCATTCTTACAAACTGTTGGGCGGGTCGTCCTAATTGGTTTTTTCATGCTATGGGTTTAGGTGAATGTATTGGATTTAGTGCTTATGCACAAATTAAAACACCGGGTATATATTTTCCATCAAATTATGGAAGTGATTTTGTACATAACGAATTATTAGGCGATCCTACTTTGAAAATGTATATGTATGACCCGCCACACAATATAGTATTAACAAATACAGTTCCGGCAATTGCAAATGTTTCCTGGTCACCATCAAATGATGCAGGTGTAACAGGATATTATATTTATAGAACTTCATCACTATCTACTCCTTTTATATTACTAAATGCAACTCCCGTTACCACATTAAGCTACCTGGATAATTCTGCATCATTGGGCAAAAACATTTACATGATTCGTGCTGTAAAAACTCAAAGTACCATAAGCAGTGGAACTTTTAGCAATTTAAGTGCAGGGGTAATAGATAGTATCACATTGCAAACAACGCTTCCAATACAATTATTAGAATTTGTATTAAAGAACAATGGTTGTAATATTAATCTTGAGTGGCATGTTGCTCAACAACAAAATGTTCACCATTATGAAGTACTATATAGTACAGATGGTATAGAATATAAATCTTTAGGGAAAGTTGATGCAACCAATGCAAGTAACTATTTAATTGTTCATGAACAGATTTGTAAAATATATCCTGGTAAAACAATTTTCTACAAATTAAAAACTGTAGATGCCAACGGGAGTTATTCATTTTCTAATGTACTAACTGCTAAAATAAATAGTTCACAAAACATTTCAATATTTGAAAATCCGGTAAATGAATATATTACTATCAATGGACTTCAGAAAACAGGAACCATAAGAATTATAGATGTAAATGGAAAAGTATTATTTCAACAAAATGTGAATCAGGAAAGCATTAAAATGAATGCTTCATTTCTACCATCCGGCTTATACTTTTTGCAATATTTAAATGAGGGAAAAACAGCTTCGCTGAAGTTTGTTAAGAAGTGATTTATATTTTTTATTAATCCTGTAAGTATTTCCTGAACAATAACATTTACATCTAGACTTATATCTTTCAGCTAAAATACAGTCGTCACCGCTCCCCTACCCCACAATAGTTTACATTTGATATATGAGACTTGTCTATCTAGTTATACTATCATTATTGTTCTCAAACTGCAAACCCGGAAATAACAATTCACAGCAGGTAAAGACAAATGAAAATGAATGGCAATTACTTGGATTCATTAAGGCTGATAGCATAAATCCTATCATGCATCCTGATAGTTCACAGGTGTTTGATTGCCCAATTAGTAAAAGCAAAATGCATTGGGAAGAAAGAAATGTGCTAAACCCTTGCGCCGTTATAAGAGATGGCAAAGTATATATGCTTTACAGGGCTCAAGACAATAAGATGACATCAAGAATTGGATTGGCTGTAAGTGATGATGGGTTGCACTTCGCCAAACAGCCTTTACCTATTTTATTTCCCGACAACGATAGTTTAAAAAAATACGAATGGCCGGGTGGTGTAGAAGATCCACGAATAGTAGAACGTGAAGATGGTACATACATACTTACCTACACTTCTTACGATGGCAAAGTTGCAAGGCTTTGCCTGGCATCATCTACAAATCTTACAAACTGGGTAAAACATGGTTTGGTTTTAAGTGAAGCGAAATATAAAAACACATGGTCTAAGTCAGGAGCCATAGTTGTGAAACAGCAGGGTGACAAACTAATTGCTACAAAAATAAATGGTAAATATTGGATGTATTTTGGTGATACAGATTTGTTTATTGCAACATCAGATGACCTTATACATTGGACAATACCGGAAAATGAGGAAAGCAAAAAAATGATTGCAGTATTACACCCAAGGCCGGGTTATTTTGATAGCCGGTTGGTAGAACCCGGACCCTTTGCATTATTGCAAGACAATGGTATTCTACTCATTTACAATGGCAGCAATGCAGCCAATTTTAATGATGTTACTATGCCTAAATTTACCTACAGTGCCGGACAGGCATTATTTAACAAAAACACCCCATACAAACTAATTGCAAGAACAGACTCCAATTTTATTCATCCTGAAAAAGTTTACGAAAAAAACGGAGAAGTCAATGAAGTTTGCTTTGTAGAAGGTTTGGTACACTTTCATAATCAATGGCTACTTTATTATGGCACTGCGGATTCCAAAATAGCAGTTGCAGTGAGGTAAGACTAAAAACAACAAACACAATTTTATTAGGGTTGGAATCAGTGGTTTGCATTTTGCAGGTATTTGCGCAAATAAATAACTGTGTAGTTGACAAATAACAGGTGTATTTGTAACATAAGTCACAAAAAAAGCAAAAAACTGCGAATAACTTTGTTTTTGAAAATCGAATTTTTCATAAATAACTTTTTTCAAACCACATTTCATTTACACAAAACATTTATAGCAATGAAAAAAAACATGGGTTCTTCTGACAGAATTATCAGGCTGATAATTGCTGTAGTAGTAGGCATTTTGTACTTTACAAATGTGATTACAGGTACTTTAGGCATTGTATTGTTTGTATTGGCTGCAATATTTGTACTCACCAGTTTCATTAGTTTTTGTCCGCTATATGTGCCGTTTGGCATTAATACGTGCAAAACAAAAACCAATTAACTATGGCAAAGCACGAAATTGAAACACAATGGATGGGTAAAATGCAATTCAATGCATTAGTTAACGGGCATACGGTCATTATGGATGCACCTGAACGGGTTGGTGGTGAGGATAATGGTCCTGTTCCAAAGCCATTTGTACTTACTGCACTTTCAGGTTGTACAGGTATGGACATAGTTGCCATGCTACGCAAAGAGCAAAAAGAAGTGCAGGATTTGAATATAAAAGTAACCGGAGAGTTGAGTAAAACACAACCAATGGAATATGTTGCCATGCATGTGGTGTATGATTTTAAAGGAGATGAAACAAACAAAGAAGCCGCAATGAGGTCTGTAACTGACTCACAGGAAAAATATTGCGGCGTTAGCCACATGCTTAAAAAAGCACTTCCTATAACATGGCAGGTACATTATAATGGTACAGAAATTTTTAATAATAAGATTGAACAAGTTGCACAATCTTCTTTGGATAAAAAGTAAATAAAATGTTTGAACCAATAAAAAAGCTATTGGGATTAGGACCTAAAACTGATTATAAAACATTGCTAAGTGAAGGTGCAATTATTATTGATGTTAGATCCAAGGGTGAGTTTGATGGTGGCCACATTAATGGTGCAATAAATATTCCTGTTGATCAATTAATAAACAACTTATCAAAATTTAAGGATAAAAGTAAGCCTATCATAACCTGTTGCGCTTCGGGCATGCGAAGCGCTTCGGCTAAAAGTATATTAAAAGCGAATGGCTATGAATCAGTTTATAATGGTGGAAGTTGGTATAGCCTGCAAAGAAATTTATAAGACAATCAAACATATAAAAGACTACACCCCCTGATATCACTGTTATCGCTTCGGCCTAAAACAGTGAAACATCCGTTGGCCTGCAGCATTCCTGCATCGTCTGTTGCTATAAAACTACAACTGTGCAGGTTTGCCAGGTCAATGATGTTAATTAATCCTTTCCCATTTTCCTTTACCAACAAGGGGTCATCTTCATCTCTTACCAAAACCTTCATCCAGGTTACGGCTGTAAAAATTCCATCACCATTAGAATAAGCTTGCGACAACAATTCGGTCATTCCATATTCTGAATGGATTGACCTAAGGCCAAGCTTTTCCTGAAGGTAACCGTGTATTTCTTCTCTTATCATTTCTTTTCGTCGTCCTTTCATACCTCCGGTTTCCATAATAACGGTATGTTTTAATTGCATAGGAAATTGCTCTGCAAAGTCTAATAATGCAAAGGTGACCCCAATAAGTAATGTCTTTTGACCTTGGGATTCAAGCATTTGTAATAGTGCAGCTAATTCCTGAAAATTGTACAAATAAAAACCGCTGCTTTCATGCCCTGAAAGTTGAATCAATTCATCCACCATTTTGACAAGGCTTGAACCTTGTCTTTCTAAATAAGCAGGAAGCAGTCCAATTATGCACCATTCTGATGGGTTTCCGTAAAACAACTCAAATCCCCGGGTAAAACTTTTAGTATAAATTGAAAGATCTTTTACAAGATGCTGACTATTTACAGTACCGGTAGTACCGCTGCTTTCAAAAACCTGTTCCGGATCAAAAAAACCAGTAATTACTTTATGAGATTTAAAAAATGAAACCGGCAAAAAGGGAATATCTGTAAGCTTATTTACTTTTTCCACCTTAATACCTAATGCATTTACCCAATTATGATAAACAACATTATGTTGGTATTGAAACCGAAATACTTCTATAGCCAAATGAGGAAAGGATTCTTCGGTTACTGAAAAAATATTGTTAACAATTGCGGTCTCCACTACTTAACCCTCGTTGTAAATAAC
Organism: Segetibacter sp.; assembly: GCA_031423805.1. Classification (GTDB taxonomy): domain Bacteria; phylum Bacteroidota; class Bacteroidia; order Chitinophagales; family Chitinophagaceae; genus Segetibacter. The sequence goes on from JANPGE010000086.1 coordinate 16,786, forward strand.
TAAATTTGAAATGTAAATGAAACAAATGAAGACAAAGATATTGGTTAGTGTTGTTTTAATGGTATTGGTTTTTGCTTGTACCAAAAATTCTTACAACACAAAACCTACACTGAAAATAAAATCAATGAATGGCAATGTGTTTGATAATGGAAGTACATTGATTTTACAAATACAGGTTACAGACAAAGAAGGCGATGTAACAGATTCATTGTTCATGAACAGGGTTCGATACAATCAAAAAGTAAGAACAACCCTAAGGGATTCTATTTATTTTAAAGTACCGGATGCCCCTAATTCAGCTGACGGAATTATTCAATTGGATCTGGACTATAACAATTACCTGGCTGCTGCACAAAACCCATTAGAAAATGATACCATTGCATTTAGATTTGCACTTAAGGATAAGGCAGGAAATGTAAGTGATACCATTACCACAGACCCAATTGTTGTAATCAGATAGTACAACATGAATAATAGCTTCAACCGGTTTGTCAGCTATTTCTTTTTCAGCAATATATTTCTGGGTATTTCAGCCGTTTCACTTTGTATTGAGACAAATCTGATGACCCATCTTTCGCTGAATTATTTTCCGTTTTACATCATTACATTTCTTGGAACAAGTATATACTACACGATAATTTATGTAAAAAATGTTCAGGCTAAACATCATAATGAACGTACCTTATGGTATAGGCGAAACCTGGGGTACATTTTAACAACACTTAAATACATAGTTGCCATTGCTATTTTTTTTGGAATGGTAATATTATTCCGCAACAGACATAGTCTTTTCTCCTTAACCCCATTACAATGGGTATTACTTATAATTTTTCCTTGTCTTGCTATTTGGTACACCATCTCACCACGAATTTTTCCCTTGAAAAACATTCGGAAAATTGGAATGGTTAAGCCCTTCATCATAGGTCTTACCTGGTCAGGTTTTGTAACCTTTTATCCTGTATTTATCTGGCAGATACAAAAAGGCTTTCCCGGCACACCTCCCCTGTTTCCGTCGGTATTTTTATGGTTACAAAATTTTTTGTTTATTTCTATTCTTGCCATCATTTTCGATATTAAGGATTACCGGAATGATTTATTGCACTACCTCAAAACTTTTCCTGTGGTTTTAGGAATAAAAAATACGTTGCATTTTGTTGCAATCCCCTTGCTTCTACTCAATATTTTTGCCTTTGCAGCGTTTCAGTTGCAACAACATTTTAGTTTAGAGCAAATAGTTTTGCAAGCAATACCTTATTTGTTTTTGACCTTTGTAATTTTCAAACACAACAAGCCGAAAAAGCTTTTATATTATCTTGCAGGCATTGACGGACTTATGTTGCTAAAAGCAGTTTGTGGTATAACATCCATCATTATTAAATAAAACAAAAAAAAGAAATGCCAAGCCCTAAAAAAAAGAAAGAACAAAGTATACTAACCGAATCATCGCACAAATTTTTGCGCAGCTATTTAAACAATCCATCACCCGTAGGTTTTGAATACAGTGGCCAACGTATTTGGCTCGATTACCTGAAACCATATATAGATGAACAAATGGTGGACCCTTATGGTACAGCGGTTGGTATAATTAATCCGGGTAAACCCTTTAGAGTAGTTATAGAAGCTCATGCTGATGAAATAAGCTGGTTTGTAAATTATATAACCGATGCAGGACTTATTTATCTGAAAAGAAATGGTGGTGTAGATCATCAAATTGCACCTAGCCAAAGAGTGTGGATTCATGGTAAAAAAGGTTTGGTAAAAGCGGTTTTTGGATGGCCTGCAATACATACCCGGTTATCAAATCCCGAGCAAAAAGAACCACAGCCTAAAGTTGATAATCTATGGCTTGACTGTGGTGCAAGAACCAAAAAAGAAATTGAAGATTTGGGCATTCACATTGGTGCTGTTGTTACATACGCTGATGGATTTGAAGAGCTCTCCTACGACAATTATATATGCCGTGCAATGGACAACCGTATTGGCGGCTTTATGATAGCAGAAGTAGCCCGGTTACTGAAAGAAAATAAAAAGAAACTTCCATACAGTTTGTATGTTGTAAATGCAGTGCAGGAAGAAATTGGACTGCGTGGTGCAGAAATGATTGCCCGTCGTATAAAACCTGATATAGCTATTGTGACCGATGTAACCCATGATACAAGTACGCCGCTTATCAGCAAACAAATAGAAGGAGATTGTACCTGCGGCAAAGGCCCTTCACTTGCTTATGGACCGGCGGTACACAACAAACTGCTATCATTGGTGCAAGATGTAGCTGCTAAAGCAAAAATACCACTTCAGTTAAGGGCTGTAAGCAGAAGTACAGGTACTGACACCGATAGTTTTGCTTATGCAAATGATGGTTGCCCGTCTGTCCTTATCAGCATACCACTTAGGTATATGCACACTACGGTAGAAATGTTACACAGAAGCGATATAGAAGAAACAATAAAGCTGATGTATGAAACATTGCTGACTATTACACCAAAAACAAACTTGAATTATCTATAACAATTTTCTTGATTAAATGAAAAATGTGCTGACCTGTTTCAGCACATTTTTTATTTAAGCAATTTAACAAAAGGCTTAAAATGGTTTTTATTCAATAAGTAAGTTAATTTTATCTTTTTACAATATAAAATATTGATTTGGATATTATAAACGAGATACTTGAAGAATGCATACTCGCCTACCCCGACTCATCGTTTGTCATTAGTCTCTATAAACAATATGGTGAAAGGGGAAGTCTTAGTAAAAAACAACTACAAGGACTTCATGGTAAAGCTTCCAAAATTATTGGATTAGCACCCGGTAAACTAGCTACTGTCGAAGCTATTATTAAAAAAATGCCCACAAGGTACAAATCCGAAATTCCGGTAGCCAAACCTCTTTATGAAAAAGATGAAAAGATTGGCAATATGATTACCAAAGTTTTGGGCAAATATCCTGCACATAAACGGGTTATCTTTCTTCAATCAAAATTTGAGAACAATGAAATTTTTTCTACTACAGAAATTGCAGAATTAGAGAATTTTGTAAAAGTGGTTGAACGAAAAGGGTAATTTAAAGTCAAGCATTAACTCTAATAAAAATGTCATTTCTAAAACGCACAACATCTGCTGATATTGACTTTCAAAATTTGGTAGCTTTACTTGACAGAGACCTTCAAATAAGGGATGGAGATGAACATTCATTTTATGCACAATTCAACAAGATTGACTCCATAAAAAATGTTGTAGTTTATTATGAGGAAAACGAACCAATTGGTTGTGGTGCTTTTAAACAATGGGAACCAACTATTGCTGAAATAAAACGAATGTTTGTAAAACCCGAACATCGTTCAAAAGGAATAGCAAGTGTTATTTTAAATGAATTGGAAAATTGGGCTATAGAAATTGGCTTTACTGCCTGTGTTTTAGAAACCGGTAAAAAGCAACCGGAAGCAATCAGGCTTTACATTAAGAACAATTACGCTATTATTCCAAACTTTGGTCAATATGAAAATGTAGAAAATAGTGTTTGTATGAAGAAGGAACTAATAAGACAAAATTGAAAACCAAAAATCACGACTCAAAAATTACTTACCCGCAACATTTTCCAAATGCTCTTTATAGCGTTTCAAAGCCTTTACAATACATTTTGAGATTTCCGTTTGACCTTTATCACTGTTAAGGTATTTCTCTTCGGTTGGGTTGCTAATGAAACCAGTTTCTACCAAAATACTTGGCATGGCTACTGCTTGCAAAACCCATATACCCACTTGTCGTTGTTGAGCTTCTCGGCTAATTCGTCCAACTTTTTTAAACTCCTCTTCTACAGTTAAGGCCAGGTTTGCACTTCGGTTAAAATATTGTTGGGTTTTTAAAGAATACAATACCATTCTGTTGGGATCATTTGGATTAAAATCTCTTACAAAGTTAGCTGTGGCACTATCGAGATACAATGATTCATTTTCCCGCATTGCCTTAGCTTTCATTGCATTTTTTTGAACGCCCCATATATAGGTTTCTGTTCCTTTAGCTTCATTAGGCGTAGTCCAGGTTTTATATTTTGGAATATTTTTAAAATGCTTTTTTTTCTTTTTCCCTTTACCGGTATAGTAAACTTCTTTGGTAAACCCATCCTGTTCACGGTGTTGTACAGGTGGCGCACTATTGCAATGAAGGCTTATAAACAAATCCCCTTTACTTGCATTTGCTATGTTTGCTTTTGTTGGTGGGGATTGGTAAATGTCCTGCGTTCGGGTAAGTACAACTTCAACACCGGGCATTTCAGATCTAATAATTTTTGCCAGTTTCAATGCCACTCCAAGTGCTATATCTTTTTCTTTAGAGTATTCTCCCACTGCACCCCCATCGTGCCCACCATGACCGGCATCTATTATAATCTTATGAAGTTTTGCTTTTTTATTTTTTGCCTGAAAACCAAAAGACATTACCGCAGGCATGGAGCAAAGTAAGAAAACCATTAAAACAACCCCTTTCCAGAATTTCCTCATTGTTTTGGTATATAACTCTATTGTCTTTGGTATTAATTTTATCTAAAATTTCCAAACCGCTTAAACTATTTAAACGTTGAACCTCTTAAACCTCTTAAACCTCTTAAACCTCTTAAACCTCTTAAACCTCTTAAACCTCTTAAACCTTTTAAACCTCTTGAACCTCTTAAACCCCTAAAACCCTAAACATAAAACCCTAAACTCACTTCCCCGTACTATCACTTACTGCAGAAGAACCTGTTTCCAACAATTGCTTGTATCTCAATACCGATCTCATTATTGAATAGGTAATTTCATTCTGACCTTTCTCACTATTCAAATAATCTTCGTCATCGGGGTTACAAATAAAACCGGTTTCTACTAATATGCTCGGCATGTTGGTAGCCTGCAATACCCAAATTCCCATGTGGTTCCGTTGCTTTACGCCATAGCTGTTTAAACCTACTTTTTTAAATTCTTCTTCAACTAAGCTTGCAATATTTAAACTTTGGTCAAAAAACTTCTTGGTGCGCAGTGAAGCCAATATCATTGCTTCAGGCGAATCATTGTAAAAAAGAGAGGAATCTGCATGTTCTCCAAATTGGTCATCGTCATCCCTGTTACCAACTGAACGTTGTTTTTGATCGTACTTATTAACCGCCCATATATAAGTTTCAGTTCCATGTCTTTCGCATGGAAGTTTGTAAGACCTATAAATTGGCACCGTCCTTACTTTTTCAACTTTATGTTTTTTACGCCCTTTACCAACCGTTACATAATAAGATTCATCCCTATACCCCTCAATCTTACGGGCATAGTGATCCTCCATAGAATTTACGTGAATGGCTATAAATAAATCTCCATGGTTTTCGTTGGCAAAATTTGCCCGGTACCGGTTTGCCTCGTCCTTATTAGTATATCCCGCCGGCAAGTTTTCATCAGTTCGGGTCATTAGTATTTTAGTGTTGGGCAATACCTCTTTTAGTCTTTGTGCCAATTTAATTGCTAAAGCAACTGTAATTTGAGATTCTGTACTGTATTTACCTCCGGCACCGGCATCGGGAAGTCCGTGTCCTGCATCTATTATTATAGTTTTAAGGGGCTCTTTTTTTGCAGGTGGAAAGCCGGGTTTAAACGAACACAAAAAAAATATAGAAAAAACTATGGCTATTCTGACATTTAGTCGTTGCAACATACTTGCTTCCTTTAGGGTTTTATCAAATTTTAAAGGGTCAATCTTCACACATCATTAATGCTTTAAGCACTACTTTTGTCCATATAGTTATGGTCAATCGGTGTAAAGTTAGGGCAAAAAGGTTTTCTGCATTGTGTGCATTTGCTATTGTTTTCATAATTACACTTCATGTACAGGCCGGCTTCAACCCATTACCTCAAAACAATATTATGCCTTCGGCAAATGTTGATACTCCCCCACCTGTTCGAAAAATTATAGAAATAAAAGATTCATCTAAAATAATTAACAAGTCAAAATCCGATTCCATAAAAGTTATTACCGATACAACACACAAAGACAGCCTGATACAAACAGTAGATTCATTCAACATAAAGCTTTCTAAAGATTCGTTGGATGCACCGGTAAATTATGAAGCAGAAGACAGCGGAGTTTTAATTATTCCTACTAAGGAATTCATTTTGTATGGCAAGGCAAAAGCAAAATACACCGACTTAGAAGTTACAGCTAATACAATAGAACTTAATCAAGAAACCCAAATGCTGAAAGCTTATGGTTCCACTGACACATCGGGCAACCCATTAAATAAACCAAAACTTGTACAGGGAGAAACAACAAGCATAAGCGACTCTATATTTTACAATACCAAAACCCAAAAAGGGCTTACCAAAGGCTCCTACCTGCAGGAAGGGGAAATGTATGTGTATGCCCAAAAAGTAAAGAAGGTAAACGAAAATACACTCTTTGCCTTTCGGGGTCGCTTTACAACGTGCAATCTTGACACACCGCACTTTGCCTTCCGCACCAGGAAAATGAAAATCATCAATAACAAAATGGCTGTGGCAGGTGCTACCTCACCGGAGTTTGAAGGTGTCCCCATTCCTATAGGTATTCCGTTTGGCATTTTTCCACTAAACCGTGGACGGCATTCGGGTTTGCTGCCGCCACAATTTGCCAACAGCGAACAATTTGGTATCGGCTTAGAAGGATTAGGCTATTATGAGGTATTGAGTGAACACTTAGACCTTACCGCCCGAACAAACCTCTACAGCTACGGGGGTTGGTACCTAAGTTTAAATAGCCGGTATCTGAAACGATATAAATACAACGGCAATATTAATATAGCCATTCAAAGTACCAAATTGCTGAACAGCGGCGATTTGTCCAAAACTGAATTTACGACAAGCAAAAACTATTTAATCAACTGGAGTCATAGCCGCGATACAAAGGCAAGGCCGGGTTCCAACTTTTCTGCCAATGTTAATTTTGGAAGTACCCAATACAATAAATATGTTGCTAATAACGCCATTCAAAATTTTCAAAACAGTTTGAGTTCATCTATAAACTACAGCAGAGACTGGCATGGTAAATCGAACCTATCACTTAATATTACCCATAGCCAAAATAACAATACGCGACTTGTAAATCTATCGTTACCAACTGCTACCTATAATGTGGTAACCTTTTATCCTTTTCAGAAAAAAGAAGCTGCAGGTACCCCTAAATGGTATGAAAAACTGGGTATAGGTTACAATGGAAACTTTATCAATAAAGTAGACTTTTATGATTCAGCATTTAGTTTAAGACGACTTATAGATACTGCACAATATGGTGCTACTCATAGTGTTCCTATCTCCCTTTCATTACCGCCACTGGGTGCTGTACAGATTGGCCCATCAATTTCGTATGAAGAAAACTGGTATGGCCAAAAGGTGCTGTTGAAATGGAACGACTCTACTCAAAAAGTGGATACCAGTATTTCCAGAGGAATATATACTGCACGGCAAATGGCATTTGGCGTTTCTGCCAATACCCGCATATTTGGAACTGTTCAATTTAAAAAATCAGCTAAAATACAGGCAATAAGACACGAAATAAGACCCAATGTAAGTGTAAGTTATAGGCCTGATATGAACAGAAGGTATTATTATAATGTACAGATAGACACTAGCGGCAAAAGATTTTATAGACTTTCACAATTTCAGGGAAGCATTGTTTCTCCCTTTGGTGAAGGCCGGTTTGGGGGGGTAGGCTTTGGTGTAGACAACACACTGGAAATGAAAGTAAAAAATAAAAAAGATACTTCAGAAGGAGGTGTAAAGAAGGTGCGGATATTAGATGGGTTTGGGTTCAATGGATCATATAATCTCTTTCCGAGCCTAAACGATAGTTTTCAATTGTCAACAATAAGCCTGTATGCAAGAAGTAATTTGTTTGAAAAAATAAATATTACCGCTACTGCAAATATGGATCCCTACCAGGTTAACCCTCTGGGTGAGCGTCAATCAAAAATAAAACTACCCGGAAGAATTACCAACGGTAGCCTTGCTATTTCAACATCATTTCAAAGTAAAAGCAAAGACGGTAAAAAGGACAAGGATAGAATTATTAAAGATGAATACCTGACACCTGATGAACAACAACGCCAACTGGATTTTGTAAGAAGCAATCCCGCAGAATATACCGACTTCAATATACCATGGACAGTTCAACTATCTTATTCGCTAAACTTTAGCAGAAGATTTGATCAATCCTTTAAGTATGTAACACAAACATTCAGCAACCTTAGTGTAAATGGCGACTTCAGTCTAACGCCCCGTTGGAAGATGGGTGGCAATACTTATTATGATTTTAGCACAAAAAAAATTCAAACACTCACCATGTTTGTTACCCGTGAAATGCATTGCTGGCAAATGGCTATCAACATTACACCTGTTGGTTTATACAGATCATT
>JANPGE010000087.1:0-10269 GCA_031423805.1 Segetibacter sp.
AAATTGGTTAAGCAAATTGAAAAACTAAGACAGGAAACCCAAAAAGTGACCGTAGTACTGGATGATAAACTAAAATACTATAGCGAACACCTGCATCCACTAGAGCAAGTTTTGACCGAGCAGGACAAGGAGCTTATTCTATGTTATTTTGACATTTACTCCAATCAAAAATTCCTTACAAAAAATGAAAGGAATACCCTAAAAAAACTAATTGTTCAGGAACTGGAAAGCCATTTTAAAATAAATGAAAAACCCGATGAAGCATTGAAAAAAATGTACGAACAAATTACCGGGAAGAGTTTTGACAAGCTGACAGAAGAAGGCTTTGAGGAAATGAAAAAAGAGATGACAAATGTGTTCGAATCTTTTGGTTTTGATATGGACCTTAGCAATATGCACAAAGACATGAGTGAGGAAGATATGGCTCGTACAATGGCTGAAATGCAATCTGCATACCAAGAGAAAATAAACGAATACGAACAAAACAGGCAACAACCCAAAAAAACAGCAAGGCAACTGCAACAGGAAGAAAAAGAGCGGTTGATGGAAGAAGCCAGGAACAAAAACATCAGCAGTATATACCGTCAGTTAGCCAAGGCATTTCATCCCGACCTGGAACAAGATGAAATACGCAAAGCCGAAAAGGAAATACTGATGAAACAACTGACAATAGCTTATGAAAACAAAGACCTGCACACCCTGCTAAGGCTGGAACTGGATTGGATACACAAAGAAGAAGAAAGGGCAGCGGAACTAACCGGCGAAAAATTAAAAATATACAATGCCGTACTAAAAGAACAGGTGCAGGAACTAAAGCAGGAAATACACATGATCAAGATCCATCCAAGGTACCAACCAATAAGCAAATACCTGAACTGGTTTGACGATGACATTGTGAAAATAAACCTGCCTATAAAAAAAGAACAGTTGGGCTCGGAAATCAATTCTATGAAAAAGAACATCAAAACCCTCAAAGGCGCGGGTGCCTTAAAAGAAATCAAAGAAGTAATCTGGCTTTTTAAAGAACAGAAGAAGCAACAACCATTTGATAATAGGTTGGACAAAATGTTTGAAGAATTTTTCTAGTGATCATTCCCTTACCACACCCGGTATTTCCAACACCAGATTTTCGCCATAAGCACTTGCAGGTGTCTGATAACCGGGTTTAAAATCATTTTGAAGAATTTTCTTTGCAATAATCAGACAACTATGTGCGGTTAATGTGTATGCATCAGGCCCACACAATCTTGCAGTAAAACTTTTTCCGGCAGCGTTTGTAACTCTTCCCCATACCATACTTGTTGCAGCATTTCTCTTATCATCATTAAGGCCGGGTGGTCGTTGTCCTATTTTCTTTTTTAAGAATTTTCTTACCGCATTTTTTCTTAAAAGCCAATTAAATAAGCCTTGCAATTTCACAAATTTATATGCAAATGGAGATACTGCAGTGTATGCTTCTATATTAGGAATACCTGTAGAAATGTATGCTGTAAAAACATCGCCCCACGGTATGGTCATTGTAAATATTTTTTGATCAGCTTTACCTTTTCCTCTAAAAAAATTGATCCACATAGATTTGTGCCCTATAGGTACAGGAACCAGTTTTCCATCTTTTCTTACTGCACCCGGTTCACCCAGTTTTGAAACTGTAGTTACAGCTGTACCATGAGAAATAGAACCGCCCGGAGTAGCAAAAGCAATTTCTAAGTTGATAGCATCGGGTAATTTATTTTTAAGATACAAAGCCATGCAATCGGTAGGTACCACATCAAATCCCGCCCCGGGCAGCAACATGATAGCCTGCTCTTTAGCCTCCGCATCGTATGCTAGTAACATTTCAAACACATCTTTATCACCATTTAAATCTAAGTAATGCGTACCGGTTTCAAGACAGGCTTCTACCATTTGCTTTGCAGTAATATCAAATGGGCCTGCTGCATGTATGACTACCGCTACATCTTCCAAAGCGTTAAGAAGTGCCCTTTTATCATTCAAGTCAAAAATTGTGCACCTTAAATTCAAATTTACCGCAAGGGTTTCCAATGCTACTTTATTTCTACCTGCCAATATGGGTGTTAAAGAATAATCAGAAGCAAACCTTGCTATTAACTGACCGGTGTATCCATTAGCACCATAAACTAAAATTTCCTTTTTATGTAAAAGAGTACCCTGATTACCTGTAAGCATTGATCGAATTTATTTATTTCTAGAAAAATTAATTACCAATTAATACGTTCATTTCATGATAACTTCTTAACTTTCATTACTCATTAAAATTGAAATGTTGTTTAAAGTTATCGTTTTGTTTCAATTTTAGCCATCAACGATCTTGCCAGCTTAATTGTTTTTTTAGCAAACCCGGGTATACTGTACCCGAGGTTTTTGTAAATTCGTTTTTATATGCCAGATGATGCAGCTACAACTGTACCTATATTACCAAAGTACAGCCTAACAGAAGAACAGGAAAAAAATCAAATATTAAGGCATTACCGGGCCTTACTTAGGGCTTTGCGTCCTAAACTAAAGAAAGGCGACAAGGAATTGGTAAGACATGCTTTTGAAATTTCTGCCGATGCGCACAAAACCATGCGCCGTAAAAGCGGCGAACCTTATATTATTCATCCTTTGGCGGTAGCCATGATATGTGTTGAAGAGATTGGTCTTGGCGTAAGAAGCACTATCTGCGCAATGCTTCATGACACAGTAGAAGACACCGACATCAGTCTTGAAGATGTAGAACGGGAATTTGGTAGCGAGATATCAAGAATAGTGGATGGGCTTACCAAAATAAGCAATGTTATAGATACCAACAGAAGCCAACAGGCAGAAAATTTCAAGAAGATACTTTTTACACTTACCGATGACCCCAGAGTAATACTTATAAAACTTGCAGACAGGCTCCACAACATGCGTACCCTTGATAGCATGAAACGGGAGAAGCAATTGAAGATAGCAAGTGAAACAGTTTGGGTATATGCACCCCTTGCGCACCGTATGGGTTTATACAGCATTAAGACAGAGTTAGAAGACCTGTCTATGAAATACCTGGAGCCCGACACTTACAAAGAAATAGCAAAAAAACTTTCTGAAACCAAGCGGGAAAGATCAAGGTATATTAATGAGTTTATCAGGCCAATTAAGGAAAAACTGATCAGTGGCGAATTTAATTTTGAAATTTATGGAAGGCCAAAAAGTATTCACTCTATCTGGAATAAAATAAAGAAGAAAGGTGTAGCATTTGAAGAAGTGTACGATCTCTTTGCCATACGCATTATTTTAGATTCGCCTCCGGCAAAAGAAAAAGAAGATTGCTGGAAAGTGTATTCAATAATTACTGATGAATATACCCCATCGCAGGAGCGGTTGAGAGATTGGCTTAGCAACCCAAAAAGCAATGGATATGAGGCTTTGCATACAACAGTAATGGGGCCGCTTGGCCGTTGGGTAGAGGTTCAGATCAGAAGTAAGCGTATGAACGAAATAGCTGAAAAAGGCCTTGCTGCCCACTATAAATACAAAGAAGGTTCGGGTGACGAGGACCGGTTTGATAAGTGGTTTGGTCAAATACGGGAAGTGCTTGCCAGTCAGGATACTGATACTGTTGACTTTTTACAGGATTTTAAAACCAGTTTTCTTGCAGAAGAAATATATGTGTATACCCCAAAAGGCGATGTAAAAATGTTGCCAATAGGAAGTACTGCACTTGACTTTGCTTTTAGTATACACAGTGCTGTAGGTTCTAAATGTATTGGTGCAAAAGTGAACCACAAACTGCTGCCCATAAGTCACAAACTTCGTAGTGGTGATCAGGTGGAAATAATTACGAGCAGCAAACAAAAACCAACTGAAGATTGGTTGGGTTTTGTAATAACCAGCAAGGCCAAAACAAAAATTAAAGATGCTCTTAAAGAGGTAAAAAGAGGAATTGCAGAAGAAGGAAAATATATGCTTCAGCGCAAGTTGGAAGGTATGGGTGCTTCTTATGGTCAAACCAATATAGAAACGCTTTTAACTTATTATAAGCTTAGTTCGCAATTAGAGTTTTTTTACCAGATAGCAATTAAATCAATTGATTTAAAAGATCTGAAGGAATTCCATGTTATTGGAGACAAGCTTGAGTTGCCAAAACCACAAAAGCCACCTGAAACATTGGTGGATACTTCCTTTACACCCACACCCAACTATTCTAAGAAAGATACTGAATTGGTGATTTTTGGAGAAAGCAGCGATAAGATTATGTACAATCTTGCCAAATGTTGCAATCCTATACCCGGCGATGATGTTTTTGGTTTTGTAACTATAGGTAAGGGAATGACCATACACCGCACCAACTGCACCAACGCCCCTGCTATGCTGGCAAATTACGGACACCGGATAGTTAAAACAAAATGGGCAAAGAGCAAACAAATCAGTTTCCTTACCGGTCTCAAAATTATTGGAATGGATGATGTGGGTGTGGTAAATAAAATAACCAATATCATTTCCGGTGATCTAAAAATAAATATATCCGCACTTACTATTGAGTCTAAAGAAGGACTATTTGAGGGAACCATTAAGGTTTTTGTTCATGATAAAGAAGAATTGGAGGAATTAGTAGGCAGAATAAAACAACTTAAAGGCATTCATACAGTTGACCGATTTGATACGGAATAAGTTTTTTTTAAAAATTGATTACTTCCAATACATTGCTTTACCTATTTTTGCAACCATATTTTTTTAAAAGGAGAGTTGTCCGAGTGGTTGAAGGAGCACGCCTGGAAAGTGTGTATATGGGAAACTGTATCAAGAGTTCGAATCTCTTACTCTCCGCACCATAATCACAAAAAAAAGCCCGTAAGATCAATTACGGGCTTTTTACATCTTAAAACATTTTTCACTTTCCAAATATCTTTTCAGCGTTTATTGTGGTTATTGCTGCCACTTCTTCTAGGGTTGAATTCTTTATTTCAGCAAGTTTTTGGGCTATGTTAAGCAAATAACTACTTTCATTTCTTTTGCCTCTAAAAGGTACAGGAGTAAGGTAGGGTGCATCCGTTTCTAACACCATGCTTTCAAGAGGTATATCTTTTAGCGATTCTTGCAGGTTAGCTTTCTTGTAGGTAACCACTCCACCTATTCCCAAATAGAAACCCATTCCTGTTATTTCTTTTGCTATTTCATTATCATCACCAAAGCAATGGAAAATGCCGGTTAATCCCTTTTCTGCAAAAGGTTTTACAGCATCAATGGTATCTCTCATTGCCTTGCGGGTATGAATAACAATTGGAATTTTATAGTCCAAAGCCCATTCCATCTGAATTGTAAATGCTTCTAATTGCTGTACTTTAAAAGTTGTATCCCAATAATAATCAAGGCCAATTTCTCCAATTGCTACAAATTTTCTTTTAGCTAAATATTCCTCTACAATCTTAAGTTCCGTCATGTAATTATTTTTAACAGATACAGGATGTAATCCCATCATTGCAAAAAAAACATCAGGCTCTTTTGATTCAAGTTGCAACAAATCATTGAGGACTTCACTATCAATTGCCGGCAGATAAAACTTACCGACACCTGCCTCTTTAGCCCTTTTTATTACTTCATCTATATCTGCACTAAATTCATTAAGATAAAGATGGGTATGTGTATCTATCAATCTCATAACTACAAAGATGATTGATTTATACTGAAATTTTTATTGACGAAACTATCTTCAAGGAAATACATTCATTTCTGAAAATAAAAAATCTTAAAAGAACGTTTTATAGAAAGATTAAAAAAAGAACGGCATAGATAGACAGGATGGATGTATAAAAGTTATAAAATTTTCATAGGGTACGGATTAATAAAGAGCCGGGGTTTTTACTCCAGGCTTTTTTATTATAAAATTACTGATAATGGCATTGCTGTTAAATAATTTCTAAAGTAAAAACAGAATTATAAATATGGTGCTGTAATTGTTTAGTACTATGTATTAATCACTCCTAAATCATAGTTTATGAAACAGATTATACTCTACACAATGTCATTATTCATTTACCTTAATAGTAATGCACAGCCAATAAATGATATACCCGATTTTGATACAACTTCAACTTCCCCTATTACTATTAATAATCAAAATAGAAATTACAATAGGCATTCCGAAGTAATAAACAATAATTATAAAAGGCATAATAATGTTGACAGAAGAACAAACCAAATCTCTAATTATGCCTTTCAGTCAGAGCTAAGAAAAATAAGGAACCAATCAAATTCTTATACCAAAAGGTTAGCTTCTAAAAGACTGATTAATTCCTTTCAGCTTACTGTAAGACAAGTGGCCATGCTTTGCAATTCACTTCGTGGATATTCAAAATTAGATATAGCGCAATATGCATACACAAGATGCCAGGATCCATTCAACTACGATCTTGTATTTAACGCTTTGAGTTACGATATGAAAGACGAGCTTAACGACTACGTCAACTTCATAGATGGGCAATATACAAGCTATGATGAAGACGAAGAAGATACTTATGGTTGGAATAATAACTTTTATAGTGTTATGTCTAAGGAAATGTTTAGTAGTGCAAAGCAAACTGTTGAAAATGCAAGTTTTGAAAACACAAAATTAGAAACTGCAAAAAGCATAATTGGCAGCAATAAAGTTACAACAGATCAGGTTATAGAAATCTGCAAGCTATTTAGTTTTGAATCCACCAAACTTACATTTGCGCAATTAGCTTACAATTATACTGTTGATAAACAAAATTATTTCAAGGTCAATAATGTATTTGACTTCGATGCTTCAAGAACAAAACTGAATCAATTTATTCAACATTAATAAATATTATTTTTACACTCATAACAATTGTATTTTTAAAAAAGAGACTTTTGTTATGAGTGCATTTTTATAAATAGCCTATTTAATTTTTGCCATTTTATATTTTTTTTCAGCAAAAAAATCCATTGCTCTTGGGAGCACATATTCAAGATGAGGGAAGGCTTTTTCACTATCGTGAAATACAATGATTGACCCGGGCCGTGTATTCTTCATCACATTACTCAAACATTTTTCTTTAGAAATTTGTGCATCGAAATCGGCACTCAATACATTCCACATTATGATTCTATATATGCCTTTCAATTGCCTTGCCTGAAAAGAAGTAATTGCTCCATAAGGTGGACGAAACAAATTACTATCAATTATTTTTGCAGCTTCAACTATATTCTGAATGTAATCATTATCATTAATTTTTTTTCCATTTAAATGATTGTAGGTATGATTACCTACCCTATGCCCTTCATCCAGAATTTTCTTATAGAGCTGTGGTTGTTCTTTTACATTTTTACCAATACAAAAGAAGGTTGCCTTTGCCTGATATTGTTGTAAGAGATTAAGTACAAATGGAGTAGCAACAGGATGTGGCCCATCGTCGAAAGTGAGATAAATCTCATTATTATTGTTTGGTATATCCCACGTCAAAAACGATGGGAAAATTTTTCGCAATAACCATGGAGCGGTAACTATATACATTAAGAACAAAATTAAGTATAGAAAGCCAATATCATTCATACCAAAGCATTACAACTTAGCTCGGTTTTTACCTTTCTTTTACACTCCAATTCACCTACCCTTCGGCAGGATAGATTATTTTTACAAAATGAAAAGGTTAACTATTATCAGTGCTCTATTGGGATTTATTTACTTAGGATGCAAAGGAAAAAGCAGTGAACAAACATCTGAAAAAATTGACAGCACTACTTTTTTTGAAACATCAGTAATTTTTAAAAATGATATTAAAGAAGTTGATTCTACCGCATTTTATATTTACAAGATAAATATTGTAGATGGCAAAAAAGATTCAACCTCAATTAACAAAACCGATTTTAAGCAACTTGCCGAAAAATTTTTTAAGCCCGATATTACATCTGAAGATTTAAAACCTCAATACAAAGAAAGTATTTTTGAAGATCAAACAACAGGCGGTTTTACCATTAACTATTCAGCTAAAAATAAAGATCTTGAGGTACAAAGCGTTGATATTTTATTGAAAGACGATGGCAAAACTGTAAAGAATATATTCATTAGGAAATTCTATACTTATCCTGATAGTTCTGCAATAGAACAGCTGGCCTGGAAACCGTCGCAGAGGTTTCAGATTATCAGGTCTGTTCAAAAGAAAGACAGTACAGAAACCAATTACCAGACTTTAGTGGTATGGAAAGAAAATGCTAAAGATTAATTGCTATGACATCAAGCGATTACCAGCTAATAGCACATACTATTCCCCATTTACCGGGTATCTATAAATATTTTGATGAGGACAAAGAATTACTTTATGTAGGTAAGGCAAAAGATCTGCGAAAACGAACAGCAAGCTATTTTTCTAAAACATTCACTAATTATAAAACTCATGAGTTGGTACTTCGTATCAAACATATTGAGTTTACAATTACAGGTAATGAAGCAGACGCTTTTTTACTGGAGAACTCATTAATAAAACAGTTCAAACCCAGATTTAATATTGATCTTAAAGACGATAAGTCATTCCCCTACATTGTTATCAAAAAAGAACCTTTTCCCCGAATATTTTTAACAAGAAATAAAATAAACGATGGTTCAGAGTATCTTGGACCTTTTACTTCTGTGGCAAAAGTGCGTGAACTGCTTAATTTTATTAAACAAAACGTTGCGTTACGAACCTGTAAACTAAATCTTACCCAAAACAATATTCAAAAAGGAAAATTTAAGATTTGCCTTGAATTTCATTTGGGAAATTGTAAAGGGCCTTGCGAAGCCAAACAAACAGAACTGGAATATGCAGAAGCCCTTCAACAGGTTAGAAACATACTTAAAGGCAATTTACAACCAATTATTCAGCATTATAAATCTGAAATGAACAGCTATGCTGCCGAAATGCATTTTGAAAAGGCAGAAATGATTAGAAAGAAAATTGACCACCTTGAAAACTATCAAAGCAAGTCTGTAATTGTAAGTAAGCATCTTAGCAATCTTGATGTTTTTTCAATTTTAAAAGATGACGACACGGCCTATGTAAATTACCTTATGGTAAATGGTGGAACAATAGTGCAAACACATACTGTAAGAGTAGAAACCAAATTAGAAGAATCGCAAGAGGAAGTTTTGCCTTTGGTTATATTGCAGATGAGAGAAACCTTTAACAGCCTTGCAAATGAAATTATAGTTCCTTTTGAAATTGATTTTGCTTTAGAAAATATTCTGGTAACCGTACCTAAAGCAGGAGATAAAAAGAAATTGTTGGAACTTTCAGAAAAAAATGTAAACTACTATACTGAAGAACTTAAAAAGAAAAAAACGTTACAGCTGGAGGGCAAAACTGATCTGCAGCGCAAAGCTGTATTATATAAATTGCAGGAAGATCTACAATTATCTGAATTACCACTTCATATAGAATGCTTTGATAATTCCAATTTTCAGGGAAGCTACCCGGTAAGCGCTATGGTTTGCTTTAAAGAAGGTGTACCAAGTAAACAGGATTATAGGCACTATAACGTAAAAACTGTAGTAGGTATAAATGACTTTGCCACCATGAAAGAAGTCGTTTATAGGCGTTACAGTCGTTTATTGAAAGAAGCTGCCAAACTTCCACAACTTGTTATCATTGATGGAGGAAAAGGACAACTACATTCCGCAATGGAAAGTATTAACGAATTAGGTCTTACTAGTACAATAACACTTATTGGGTTGGCGAAAAATGAAGAAGAGCTCTTTTTTTGTGGTGACCAACAATCTATTAAACTACCATGGAATAGCGAAAGCTTAAAACTGATAAGAAGAATTAGGGATGAAGTACACAGGTTTGGCATTACTTTTCACAGACAAAAAAGAAGTACAGGAACTTTTAAGAATGAACTTGAAACCATTAAGGGTATTGGAAAAGCAACAGCCGAACAATTATTGAAAAAATATAGATCAGTTAAAAATGTTCAGACGAAAAATGAAGACGAAATGGCTGAAGCAATAGGTAAGCGTAAAGCAAAAATAATAATTGATTACTTTAAGGCAAAAGAATTGGATTAAAAAAATGAAGGGGCCAGGATGAAAATCCAGCCCCGTTTTTAAAATCCAATATCCTATGAAAAACCGTTGTAAAAATAGTAAAACACATGAATAAAACAATACTGCGGAGATGGTATTTTGAAAATATCTTATGATTATTTTTTCCTCCGGATGTCCCTAATTTATTGTGTTTCCGCGTGTTTATATTTTTGATTTTACTGATTGCATAATTTCTGGGTAGTATAATTTCTTTTTTAGTGCCA
>JANPGE010000088.1:0-21834 GCA_031423805.1 Segetibacter sp.
GAACCATAAGACACACCAAACAAAGTACCTTGTTGCAATGGAATGTCATCTACATATATGGATTGACCACGTGTATGCGTTCGTGAATCTATGTTTTTCATTAGCTAATTTAAACCAAACATTTAATATGGTTAGAATTAAACTCAAAAATGAAATTATAGAAAGAATAATAGAGGATGAACCTGCAATTAATTATTCAAATAACTTTGTAAACACTCCGCTAAGATTGCGTTTTTATTATTTGCAAATGCCATAATTTTTTCTTCAGGAAGTTTCAAATTATAAACTTTACCGGAAGCTACTATTTTATCAAAATCCGGATTTAATCTATTGAAATCATTGGGGGACATTCCGATATTCTTAGCAACAATAACCGCTTTAAATTTTCCAGAGACTTCCATAGTCATATTCTTCACATCCGTAATTTTAGAATCAGATTGACTATCATCTTTTAATTCCAGTATTTCGGCGGCTGTCATTGTTGTTAATCCTCCATTTCCTTCAAAAATATAATGTGTAGCTATAAAACGTTTTACATGTGCACGGGTCTCTTTTGGAAGATAAGCCTGCAAATCCCAGAAGTTTTTGCTGCCGCTCTTTCTTATGGCCTGTCTCATACGGCCATCGCCACAGTTATAAGCTGCAATTACCAACAACCAATCATTAAACTGAGCATACAGGCCTTTTAATATTTTAGCCGCGCAATGAGTACTTTTTACAAAATTTTTCCTTTCATCTTTGCGACCATTAATTACCAATCCACGACAAGTAGCCTCAGGTGCCATAATCTGCCACGGACCCACTGCACCGGCTGGTGAGGTAATGTTACCTATCAATGCCGATTCTATTACCGAAAGATATTTTAGTTCTTTTGGCAATCCATATTGAGGCAAAATATTGTCATACAAATCAAAATAGGGTTTTCCCCATACTTTCATTTTTTCCAGGTCTTCGCCTTCCTGTTGAATATAGCGCTGTACAAAAGATACAGCTTTTGGGTTGAGCTTTGTTATAGCTGGCTTGGTCGGATCGAAATAGGTGTCAGAAAACAAGGATTTAAAACTACTTTTTTCTGAAGTAAGGCTATCTGTAGTTTTTGATTTTTTAATTTCCCCTTCGTTGAAAGAAGTAAAGGCACTACCGGCCAAAAAGAAAAACAACATACATAAACCAACCGTCAATGATTTTGAATACCGACGCAGATTAACTACAAATCGCACATTTTTCATGGTGTACATTACAAATGTTTAATTAAGAAATAGGTTAAAGAGCGTTTGTCCAGGTTGCAGGGATTTTCTCCCGTTATTTCATAAGTGATTGCAAATCAATCATCTTTTTTGAAACGAGGTGCAAATGTAAGTCATTATTTTGAGAAGTCAACACCTGTAGCCCAAAAGGGAGTCCGGATTGGGTGGTGAACAAGGGCAGAGAAATTGCAGGAATGCCCACCAGGTTGGCATACACAGTATATATATCAGAAAGAAAAATTTCAATTGGGTCCTTCTTTTCACCAATTTTATAAGCAGGGTAAGGAACCGTTGGTAAAATTACCGCATCATATTTGCTAAATATTTCTTTTGTTTGATTTACCAGCAAACGTCTGACTTGTTGCGCCTTGGCAAAATACGCATCGTAGTAACCCGCACTAAGTACAAAAGTTCCTAATAATATCCGTTTTTTCACTTCTTTTCCAAACCCTTTGCTTCTGCTTTGGGTATATAAGTTATTAAGATCCTGACCATGGGAATTATTACTAAACCCATACTTTACGCCATCATATCTTGACAGATTGCTACTTGCTTCAGCAGTTGTAAGTACATAATAAGTTGGAACAACATAGTCAAGCAAATCAAATTCAATGGCTTCGACTGTATGACCATCCTTTTTCAAGGTTTCAATAAAACCGATTATTTTATTAGCTATCTCGACATCTAATCCCGGATGTTCCATTGCATTTCTGAAATAGGCAATGCGGATTTTTTTATCAGAATTAAAATCTGAACTATTTTTCAAAGGCTTTTGACAGGCTGTACTATCATACTCATCCTTCCCCGCCAAAACACATAATACTATTCCAACATCGTCTATATTTTTTGCAAAAATACCAATTTGATCAAACGATGATGCATAGGCAATAAGCCCGTATCTTGATATTGTACCATAAGATGGCTTCATACCTATGATTCCGCAGAAATCTGCAGGTTGGCGTACAGATCCACCTGTGTCGCTACCAAGGCTTACCATACACATATCAGCCTTAACAGCAACTGCTGATCCTCCAGATGAACCTCCGGGCACTCTTGTATCGTCTATAGGATTTTTTACGGGGCCAAATGCAGAATTTTCATTACTGCTGCCCATTGCAAATTCATCGCAATTTTGCCGCCCGATGATTATTGCACCTTCATCTAATAGCCGTTGTGTGGCTGTTGCGTTATAAAGCGAAGTAAAGTTTTCTAATATTTTTGAAGCAGCAGATACCTTGTGATCTTTGTAACATATCACATCTTTAAGACCAATTACAACTCCATGTAGCTTTCCAATTGTATTCAGATTACTGCTTCTGTCTGAGTCAAGTTCAGCCGCCCGTTTGAGGGCTTCTTCTTCATAAACCTCAAGCCATGCATTTAAGTTTTGGCCGTTGGCAATTTGTTGTAAATAATAACGAACGGCCTCCACACAGGTGGTTTGGCCGTTCGTTAAAGATGTATGATAAACTTCAATAGATTGAAAAGTGAACAAGATCTGTCGTTTTAAGATAATACTACTGTACAGGTGTTGTTGATGTAGTAGCCTTTTTGACATCCTTCTCATTTATACCATCTTCTATTTCCTTTTTTACATTGTCTTTTGCGTCATTAAACTCACGAATGCCCTTACCCAATCCTCTCATAAATTCGGGAATTTTTCTACCACCGAATAAAATCAAAACAGCAATAATTATAAATATCCACTCACTTCCACCTGGCATTCCAATTAAAAAAGTACTAAACATAACATTGTATTTTAGAGTGCAAAAATAAGTGTATTTAAACTATTGAACGGATAATGAAAACATAAAATAGCATTATCCTATAAATTGTTTTAAAAAAAACGGAAACCGTTGAGGTTTCCGCTGAAATTTTTATCACTATGATGATTCCGATTAATATCTTTTCTCCTTAATTCTTGCACTCTTACCGCTTCTTTCACGTAGATAGAAAAGCTTGGCACGGCGTACCTTACCAACTTTGTTCAAAACTACAGATTCAACATTTGGAGAGTTTACTGGAAACAATCTTTCAACTCCTACACCGTCAGATATCTTTCTAACGGTAAAAGTTGCAGTAGCACCCTGCCCCTGACGCTTAATTACATCGCCTTTGAATGACTGAATCCTTTCTTTATTTCCTTCCTGAATTTTATAGTTGACGGTAACATTGTCACCGGCTTTAAACTTGGGAACTTGTTTAACAGCAGTTAACTGCTCATGTACAAAAGCTACAGCGTTCATCTTAATTTTTTTTAACGGATTGCAAAGGTAAGTGTAATATTGAAATTACAAAATGTTTTTGTTACTTAATTTACATTGGTTCAACTTTCCCTTGTAAAGTTTAAAAAAATATTCATTTCAAGAGTATTAATTCTGCTTTATTATAAAATGAGGCCCTTTTCCTTCAAAAAAGCTGTTCAACTCTATATTTTCATGTGAAAAATAATCGCAAACTGCACTAAAGTCATCCTCTTTTTTATAAAAATTGTCCAAAACCAAAATACCGCCTTGTACCAGCCTGGGATAAAAAAACTGCAGAGAAGTCAAAGCTGCTTCATAATCATCGAGGTTGATGGTCAGAAATGAAATTTTCAATTCGGGGTTCTCAATCAAATATTCGGGGATGGCGTCTGCAATGTAGTTGGGAATAAACTCATTTTCGACTGAAATTCCTTTTTGCCACAAGTTTAATTTTATTAATGAAGTATTAATATCAACAATTTTTGTTTTATAACCCAAAGAACCAAATGGTAATAAAGAACAATCATAATACATGCTTTTGCAATGTTTTTCGAAAGCAATAACCTTTTTTGGGCTCATCATGCTTCGCAAAAAAGCAAAAGATATAAAGAAATGTTGTGAATCAACACCACAATTTACAATACAACCTTCGAGATGATTAACTCTTTTATACAATTCAAAATGGGCGGTTAAATTTCCCTGGCAATTTTTTTCGGGAGTTCCAGCAATCAAATGATTGTCGGTATTAGCTGATGGTTCTAATAATGGGTTCATACCTGTTTAAGTTTTGTAAGTGTTTGAATCAGCAAAATGGTTATAACAACTTTCACACTGTTTGTATACATGAATGAATATATAATCAAAGTACTGTCCTACAAAGACTCATTTAACAGGTAAATGGGTTGCATTGAAGCTATTTAAACTATAAAATCTGAAAATAAAACTTAAAGTCCCGCATATCTATTGATGCAGTAAATCAATACATTTTCTCAAACTAATTTCCCATGGTATTGTATTGATATCGAATGTTGAGATTATTTTATGCTTATCAAGCACTGAATAAGCCGGTCTTTTAGCCGGTGTAGGATATCCCGCAGTATCTACCGGGTTTATTATACAAGTCAGCCCTGCAATGTTCCTTATTTCTTTTGCAAAATCGAACCAACTAATATTGCCTTCGTTAGAATAATTATAAATACCTGCAGGAGCATTAGAAGAAACAACAATATTCATTATTGTTTCAGCTAAATCCGCTGCATAGGTTGGTGACCCATATTGATCGCTAACTACATTTAAAGCATCTCTTTCTTTCATCAGACGAAGCATAGTTTTTACAAAATTATTGCCGAAAAAACTATATACCCAAGATGTGCGAATGATTATGCTGGACGGGTTATTTGCTATAGCATGTTCCTCTCCTTTCAGTTTTGTCAATCCATAATAATTGACCGGATTTACAGGATAATCTTCACTATAGGGCTGTGCAGCAGTTCCATCAAAAACATAATCTGTTGAAATATGAATAAATCTTGTACCATATTTATTGCAGTTTTCAGCTAAAATGCCAACTGCATCTGCATTTATTTTCATGGATAGTTCCCGGTCTGTTTCTGCTTTATCAACTGCTGTATAAGCTGCTGCGTTAATACAGGCAACGGGTTTATTTTCTGCAAAAAAAATATCTACTTTCTCTTTATCAGTAATGTCTAATTCTTCTACATCTGTAAACTCAAAATGGTACTGTGGATATTGAATGGCCAATAGTTGCAACTCATTACCCAATTGACCATTTTTTCCAGTTAGAAGTATAATTGGTTTAGACATTTTGAAATTTTTAAAAGTTTTTTTTATAAAGAAAGCCGCAGAAAGATTTGTCTTTCTGCGGCAATATTACATCAGTTTATCGTTAAAAGTAATTTCTACAAACTCCAGTATTTTCTTGATTTAATACCGTCTCTATACATGCCTTTTAAATCTGCAATTAATGCTTTTTCATTTGTTATTGATTTGAAATAAGCATCATCATATTTAGTATAAGGTTCATGAGGAACGCTTATTACCACTGCATCATAATCATTATCCAAAGATTGAGTTAGTGTAAAGCCATATTCTTCTTCAAGTTCATGAGTGTCAGCATATGGGTCATGTACAAATACATTTAGGAGATAAGACTGCAGGGTTTTAATAACATCTGCAATTTTAGAATTGCGGATGTCACTTACATTCTCTTTAAAAGTTGCCCCCATGACCAAAACCTTGGCATTTTTTACATTTTCGGTATTGGCAATAATATGTTGCAAAATTTTCTTTGCAACATAATTTCCCATGGTATCATTTATATGTCTTCCTGACAATATAACCCTGGAGTTAAAGCCTAATTCCGCAGCTTTATAGGTAAGATAATATGGATCAACCCCAATGCAATGCCCCCCAACCAATCCCGGTGAGAATTTTAGAAAATTCCATTTGGTACCGGCAGCTTCTAATACTTCGTAGGTATTAATATTCATTCGATCAAAGATGATGGAGAGTTCATTCATCAATGCAATATTCACATCACGCTGTGTGTTCTCAATAATTTTTGCAGCCTCAGCTACTTTTATTGATGATGCCCGGTGTACTCCAACTTTTACAACCAACTCATACACTTTGGCTATCTCCTCTTTTGATTCAGCATCACAACCACTCACAATTTTTATAATGGTAGCCAAAGTATGCAGCTTATCTCCCGGGTTGATTCTTTCAGGTGAATAGCCAATTTTAAAATCTACAACCCCTTTAAGTCCGCTTAGTTCTTCAATTATAGGTAAACAATCCTCCTCGGTACAACCGGGATAAACAGTAGATTCAAACACAACATAATCACCTTTCTTTATTACCTTACCTATAGTTTCACTTGCCTTTTTTATAGGTTTTAAGTCGGGCACATTATGCGAATCAACGGGTGTGGGTACGGCTACAATGTAGAATTTGGCTTCTTTTATATCGTCAAGGTTATCTGTAAAAACTATATCGCATCCTTCAAAGTCTTCTTTGTCCAACTCATTGCTTGGGTCAATCCCATGTTGCATCATTTCAACACGGGCCGGGCTAATATCAAAACCAATAACTGATACTTTTTTTGCAAACTCAAGGGCTATCGGCAGACCTACATACCCTAAACCTATGACTGCTATTTTTGATTGCTTATTTACTATAGATTGGTACATGTTATTTGTTAGTTTTAATGATGGTTTTAAATGGGTCTTATTTTATTGATTCACAAATTTTAATACATGGTCAGTAATGTATTTTAATTGTTCTTCTTCCATTTCAGTATGAATAGGCAGAGAAATAACTCTTTCAGTTAGCCAATCTGTAATTGCCAGATTGTAATCTGATCCGCCTAAAGCAGCAAACATTTTTTGTCTGTGGGCAGGTACAGGATAATAAATCATAGAAGGGATATTTTGCGAAGCAAGATATTTTGAAAGTTCATCACGGTTTACTCCGTCTAATATTAAAGTATATTGATGATAGACATGGGTAGTGTAATCTGCAACAAATGGAACAGTAATTTTTGCATTACCAGCAAAGGCTGTGTTGTAGTATTGTGCTGCCTTTTGGCGTGCAGCAGCATAGTTGTCCAGATATTTTAGTTTAACATCTAAAATGGCTGCCTGAATAGAATCCAATCTTGAGTTGCAACCAACAATTTCGTGGTAGTAACGCACTTTTTGACCGTGGTTGGCAATCATTTTCAGCTTTTCCGCTAGTGCGTCATCATTGGTGAAAATTGCTCCCCCATCGCCATAAGCACCAAGATTTTTACTTGGATAAAATGAAGTGGCTCCAATTGTACCAATGGTTCCTGTCTTTTTAACTGTACCATCGCTGAACTTGTAATCAGAACCAATTGCTTGTGCATTGTCCTCAATTACATATAAGTTATGCTTTTCAGCAATTTTCATTATTTCCTCCATATTGGCAGCATGGCCATATAGATGAACCGGAACAATTGCCTTTGTTTTTGGAGTGGTAGCAGCTTCAACAGCTTTGGGGTCTATACAAAAGGTTTGTTTGTCAACCTCTACAAATACCGGTTTCAGTTTAAGTAAGGCAATCACCTCGGTGGTAGCAATGTAAGTGTAAGAAGGTGTAATAACTTCATCGCCGGGTTGAAGGTCAAGTGCCATCATGGCTATTTGCAATGCATCGGTTCCGTTAGCACAAGGGATGGTATGTTTTACACCGAGATAAGCTGATAAATTCTTTGCAAAATCCTGCACTTGCTTTCCGTTTATATAGGCTGCACTGTCAAGTACTTCCTGAATACCTGCATCAACCTGATCTTTAATTTTCAGGTATTGGGTCTTAGTGTCCACCATCTGTATAGGCTTCATAAATCTCCTTTTTTTAGAATGGCGGTAAAACTACATTAAAAAGTGGTGAAAAGGAGCACTAGCAAATGGCAAGGTTGCATGCATTTTTTTATGAAATGAATTATTGTGGAGTTGTTTATAAGCTATTTAATTATCAAAATGTTTTTTTTGTAATAATTCAAATCTTTATCTTAGTCAAAACTTATTCTATGAAAGATAAGAAATTGCAAGTTTTTGTATCATCTACATATTTAGATTTAAAAGAGGAAAGACAAGCAGCGGTTGAAGCCATTTTGTCTGCCGGCCATATACCCGCAGGTATGGAATTATTTTCCGCAGGTGATGAATCGCAGATGACAGTAATTGAAAGGTGGATTGATGAATCAGATGTTTATATGTTGATCCTTGGTGGAAGATATGGAAGTGTAGACCCCAAAAGTGGAAAAAGTTACACGCAACTGGAATATGAATATGCATTAAATAAAAGCAAGCCGCTTTTTGCGGTAGTAATTAATGAATCGGCATTAGATGCTAAAATTTCAAAAATGGGTAAATTAGCAATAGAAGATGAAAATCCAAAAGAATTAAAAGTATTTAGAAAACTGGTTATGAAAAAAATGGTAAAACCATGGGATGATACTAAAGACATTAAGTTAGCTGTTTATGATACACTTTCCGATTTTATGCACAACAAAGAACTCATTGGATGGATAAGAGGCGACAATGCGGTAAATTCAGTAGTTATTGCTGATGAAATTGCAAGACTTACTAAGGAAAATTCTGAATTGAGATTAAGTAATGAAAATATACAAAAGGATAATGCAATTCGTTATAATGGTCAAACCTTTGAGACTTTAAGAGATCATTTGACATCCATAAATATTGAAAATTTAAATTCAAATGGGCAACTTGAAAGTTTAAGTCTATACAATATGTTTATTGATAAGGGACATCTCTTTACAGACGGCACTCCATCAATAGATAGTAAATTTGAAGCACTTTTATTGCTATATAAAATTATTAAACGAATTGGTAAAGAAAATATATCTAGGAAGCTGGTGAATGGAATTCTTCCAGATCGTTATTGGACTACTTATTCTTGTTATTTTACAGATGATGGTCATAACTTTTATTTAGAATGTCTTACAAGAAATAAAATTACAAATCCGTTACATGTATCAATAAATAAATTGTTAGATTCAACAGGAATAAGCACAAGTAATTCAGAAGACTAAATTTACTTTTGAAACCCAAACCTTTTTCCGTGCCTAAACTCCTATACAACCTTTTTTTAATTATTTATCCATTTGCCGTCCGGCTAATTTCCCCTTTTAACCAAAAGGCAAAACAATGGATATCTGGTAGAAAAAACCTTTTACGAAAAATAAAACAAGCCATTCCCGAAGGGCAAAAAACTATATGGATGCACTGCTCATCATTGGGTGAGTTTGAACAGGGGCGGCCTGTAATAGAGAAGTTGAAAGCCCAATACCCGGCTTATAAAATATTCATCACATTCTTTTCTCCCTCGGGTTATGAAGTGCAGAAAAATTACCCAGGTGCAGATTATATTTTTTATCTGCCAATGGATGGCAAAAAAAATGCTAAAGCTTTCTTTGACAGTGTTCGCCCTTCTTTGGTCATTTATGTAAAGTATGAATTTTGGTATTATTATCTTCAGGAAGCCAAAAAGAGGAATGTTCCACTTTTACTTATTTCTGCCATTTTCAGAAAGAGTCAACCATTTTTTGCGCCTTACGGAAAATTTCACCGTAGTATGCTTTCCTGCTTTACTCATTTTTTTGTGCAAAATGAAGCGTCTGTTGCCTTGCTTACAGGCATTGGTTTCAACAATGTTTCCTTTAGCGGCGACACCCGTTTTGACAGGGTTGTGGAGATAGCCAATGAACACAAAACTTTCCCTGAAATAACAGCTTTTTGTGCTGACTCAACAGTAATTGTAGCAGGAAGCACATGGACCGAAGACGATAAAGAACTCGATCATTTTGCCAATACCAGAAAGGATGTAAAATTCATAATTGCTCCACATAATATTGGTGGCGATCGCCTAAAAGAATGCCTGCATTTGTATAAGAATGCAATATTGCTTTCTTCGCTAACGCAAAACGGAAATGCTGGCAATAAGAACACTCTGATAATTGACAATATCGGCATGTTGAGCAGCCTGTATAATTATGCTACAGTGTGTTATGTAGGTGGCGGTTTCGGTGCCGATGGTGTACACAATGTGCTTGAAGCCGCTGTTTACGGGAAACCTGTAGTTTTTGGGCCGGAATACGATAAATATCTGGAAGCCGTTGAGTTGGTTGAAAACGGTGGGGCAGTTTCAGTATCCAATGCGTTGGATTTAGAGCATACTTTTAATCATTTATTGCAAAAAAATGCAGCCTATTTTAAAAAATGCAAGGCTGCAAAAGAATATGTATATAGTAAGCAAGGAGCTACAGAAAGTATAGTTGCTAATATTTATGCAAACCGCCTTTTAACCACCTGATCAAACAATTTCACCAATTCTAAAGATGTGTCCCATCCAAGTTTTACTTTCAATTCACGTTGAATCCAAAATTCAGCTTCAGCAAAAATGTGAAAACCATTGATAGTTTTTATTGAACGTTCGTACATTGTTTCGTCGCCCCTGAATAATTCTTGTATAAACTGATGCCGGTCATTTATGCTGATGGCTTTTTTCAAATCTTTTACAGGGGTATCGTGAAGTATGGTCGCAACTTCTTCGCTTTCCTGCTTTAATTTTTCATTCAGGGAAACTCCCGATTCCGCAAACATTACATCATTCAGTTCAAAAACCACTTTTTCCTGATGTGCCAGCGTTGGTATTTCTGTCATGGGATCTATGTGCCATGGGTTTGTTGCGCCGTCTTTGTCAACGAACAATCTTTCCCATGCCTTTTCTTCCACAAAATGCGGAATAGGCTCCGGCTCTGGTTTTGGCGTAGGCAATGGTGCTGTTATTGGTGTTTCAGGTTCACTTACAGGTGGTACAACCGGCTCGGGGTCAGGTTCAGGCTTATCTATTGGTTTGTAAGCTACTGCAATTTCAGGTTCTACAATATGTTCAGCTGTGTTTGCATAGACTGTATGTGGCATCATGATAGCCACTTTTTTAGAAACAGGGCTATTAACCTGATTGTTCTGAAGCAACAATTCTGTCTGCAACAACTGTGCAGTCACCAGCATATTGCCAATGTCTGACTTTTGAGATAATTGCTCCTGCAATTTATTTATCAAAATACCCACTCTTTCCATTGGAAAATATACTTTTGGGGATTAGTAAGTGTATTAAACCCTAAAATTACTAACTCTTTCCTTATAATACTAAGAATAATCAAGAATGTTTATAGAACCAATGATATCCACTGACCGCCGCGGATGGATAGAAGTTATTTGTGGCAGCATGTTTAGTGGTAAAACCGAGGAGCTGATCCGCAGGCTTAAGAGAGCCAAAATAGCCAAACTGAGGGTGGAGATATTTAAACCCGCCATAGATACCCGCTACGATGAAGTAGCTGTGGTAAGTCACGATGCCAACTCAATCCAATCCACACCTATTGATAATTCGCAAACCATTTTGTTAATGGCCAACGATGTTGATATTGTTGGCATAGACGAAGCACAGTTTTTTGATGATGAGATAATGAATGTATGCCAAACCCTTGCGCTGCGAGGAATAAGGGTTATAGTGGCCGGCCTTGATATGGATTTTATGGGCAGGCCCTTTGGGCAAATGCCAAAGTTGCTGGCAATAGCCGATTTTATTACCAAACTTCACGCAATATGTGTTTGTTGCGGCAATCTTGCCAATATATCTTATCGTAAGAGTGCAGAGCAGGGACAGGTTTTATTGGGAGAAACGGATATTTATGAACCTCGTTGCAGAATGTGTTATGCCAAAGGAAGTGAGGCGGGAAGTTTGCGATAATAACAATTTACATTGAAGCCAAACCATTCTATAATTACACTTTTTAAAAAAGATTTACTGCTTGAAATACGGCAGCAGTATAGCTTTTACGGCATATTACTCTATGTGTCCTGCACTGTGTTTGTGCTGTACCTCGCTATGGGCCGGCCAGAAAATGATGTATGGAATGGACTCTTCTGGATGATACAATTGTTTGTGTGTGTAAATGCTGTTGCAAAAAGTTTTCTTCAGGAAAGCAAAGGGCGAATGTTATATTTCTATTCCATTGCCGGGCCAAGAGATTATATCTTATCAAAACTATTGTTCAATGCAGTTCTGATGCTTGTTATGAGCATTACAAGTTTGTTGCTTTTTATGCTGCTTATGGGCAACCCGCTGATGCAACCTTTACAATTTCTCGGCCTTGCTTTGTTGGGTGGACTTAGTCTTAGTCTTGTTTTTACTTTCTTAGCTGCCATAGCCGCCAAGGCTCAACAACAGGCTGCGCTCATGGCAATCTTAGGATTTCCTATAATAATTCCTCAATTGCTTTTACTCATGAAAATAGCCAACATTGCATTTTCAAGTGTTATTCAGGCGGGGCTGGGACAAATGATATGGCTGCTTGTAGGCTTAGATATAATGGTAATTGTGCTTTCTATCATATTATTCCCGTTTTTGTGGAAAGATTGATATGAGTGTAGAGTTATGAGTGCAGAGTTATGAATGGAGAGTTTTTGTTTAGGGTTATGAGATTAGGGTTGTGAGTAGTTTTGAGTTTTTGTTCAGATGATATAGTTTCTAAACATCTTAATTTTTTAAAAATGGATAAAACCAATATCAGACGAACATTATCGCAAAACAAGAATTGTAAAATCGAACATAAACATAAGAATCAATAGAGGCTGGAAACTTTATTTCCCTAATTTTGCCACTTTAATTTACATATCGGTGAAAAGTAAAATGAAATACCTTTTCTTGCACCGTAAACCTAAGCAAAAAACGTGATTAGAAAAGCCTGGTGGAAAGCATTGTCCGCAGTATTACTACTCTACACATTTACCGCAGGATTCATTATAAAAGTTCCCCATATTGGTAACTTATACGGCTCTATCCGCAACCTGTTTTTTCATGTGCCAATGTGGTTTACCATGATGGTACTTTTTATTGTTTCAGTTGTGTATGCTGTAAAACATCTTCGCAACCCAACATTAAACGCTGACATTTATTCAAAAGAATATGCAAAAACGGGTATTGTCTTTGGTACTCTTGGACTAATAACCGGAGCCATTTGGGCTAACTTTACCTGGGGCGAACCGTGGAGCAATGATCCTAAACAGTTACTGGCAGCTATAGCAATTTTGATCTATGCTGCGTATTTTATTTTGAGAAATTCTATTCCTGATATGGATAAAAGAGCAAGGATTGCAGCAGTGTACAATGTATTTGCCTGTGCCATGCTTTTTCCAACCTTGTGGATAATCCCACGAATGGTTGAGAGCCTTCATCCGGGTGGTCAGGGTGTGCAGGGCAATCCGGGTTTCAATGGCAAAGATCTTGATCCTACTATGCGTATGGTATTCTGGCCTGCAGTTATTGGATGGACTTTGCTTGGCGTATGGATTACCACTTTAAGAATAAGATTAGAACAACTGAACGAAAAACAACTGGCGAATGACTAATTATAAAAAAATATCTCTGGTTTTTATTGCAATGGTTTTGCAATTGTGTTTATTTGCGCAGCAAAACCTTACAACAGTCACAGATAATAATACCGGACTAATGAGAAGTGAGGGCAAAATTTATGTAGCAATGACAGTAGCAATTACTATACTTGCCGGCTTAATTATATTTGTATGGCGTTTAGACAAAAAAATTACAAATCTCGAAAAAAAGTAAGCCTTTTCAACAAATTTTTATTTTAACCTAAATAAAATAGCATAATGTTTTGAATTGTTTGAATTATTTGAAACTTTTGCACCGGATTTAAAAACGATAACTTCCATTAATGAAAATCTTTAAAATTCAAAAAAAATGAGTACTCCGAATTACAGCTTCTTTGACAGTGTGACAAAAAGCTTTGACAAAGCAGCAAAATTTACTACCTGGGATCCGGGTATTTTGGAACAAATTAAGGCTTGCAACAGTATTTACAGCATGAGATTTCCTGTAAAAATTGGTGATAATATAGAAGTTATAGAAGCTTACCGGGTACAGCATAGCCATCACAAAACACCCTGCAAAGGTGGAATAAGATTTAGCATGGGCGTTAATCAGGACGAAGTAATGGCACTTGCAGCGTTAATGACCTACAAATGTGCTATTGTAAATGTTCCATTTGGTGGTGGTAAAGGCGGTATTAAAATTGACCCAAAGAAATACTCCGCCTACGATCTTGAGAAAATAACCAGAAGATATACTGCAGAGCTAATTAAAAAGAATTTTATTGGACCGGGTACTGACGTTCCTGCACCTGATTACGGTACTGGTGCAAGAGAAATGGCGTGGATATTAGATACTTACGTAGCTATGCATCCGGGAGAAGTAGATGCAGCAGCATGTGTTACCGGAAAACCGATTTCGCAGGGTGGTGTACGTGGTCGTACAGAAGCCACAGGAATGGGAGTATTTTTTGGTATCAGGGAAATTTGTAACATGCCAAATGCTATGCAAAAGTTAGGCTTAAGCCTGGGCGTGGCCGGTAAAACCGTTGTTATACAAGGGATGGGTAATGTGGGTTTTTATTCCGCCAAATATTTTAGAGAAGGCGGGTCAAAAGTTGTGGCTATTGCGGAGTGGGAAGGAGCCATTTATAATGCGAACGGATTAAACGAACAAGAGGTTTTTGATCATAGAAAAACTACCGGAAGCATTTTAAATTTCCCCGGTGCTACCAATCTCGAAAAAACATCTGATGCATTGGAAATGGAATGCGACATTCTAATACCGGCTGCATTGGAGAATGTGATAAACGGAGAAAATGCTGGTAAAGTAAAAGCTAAAATCATTGGTGAAGCTGCAAACGGCCCATTAACTCCTGAAGCTGATGATATATTAAATTCTAAAGGATGCCTTATAGTTCCTGATATGTTTTTAAATGCAGGTGGCGTTACAGTTAGTTACTTTGAGTGGCTAAAAAATTTAAGTCACGTACGTTATGGTCGTGTGGAAAAAAGGTTTACCGAAAATATGAATAAGCATATCATTAATGCTATGGAAGACCTCTCCGGCAAACAAATGGAAGCCAAAGAAAAACGCTTTATTGAACATGGTGCAGACGAAGTTGATTTAATCCATAGCGGATTAGAAGAAACTATGGTAAGTGCCACAAGGGAAATTATGGAGTTGTGGGAAAGTAATCCTGCTATCCCTGATATGCGAACTGCTGCCTATGTTTCTGCAATCAACAAGGTAGCTACCAGCTATGCAGAATTGGGCATTTTTCCTTAAAAAAATTATAAAACTTGCCCCTGATAACAAAACTCCCCCTAAAAAAGTGGGGAGTTTTTACTTTTTTCAAAGCAAAAGTTTTATTTTCACATCCGTTAATGGTTATATTAAGACCCCAAAATCAATTTACATCGAATAAATTTTACTTCACTCCTGTGTTTATTAGAATTGTTAATAATCTCCTATTTTCAAGTAGGTGTAATTATTAAAGGAATTCTTTTATATTCGCAGGGTTATAAGATTATTAAGTTCATAATAATTACTATTTTTTACCGTTTATTACCGAGTTAAACCGTTTCAGATGCTAAAAGTATTGCGTTTTAGAAATTTTATTATTGTGATGGGAGCATTAGCATTGTTTGCTTCATGTAAACCTAAAAAGCCAAAGTCAGATATGACAGGCTGGAATTACAATGATAAAAATATGGGTGGCTATAATGTAGCACAGGCTAAGAATGTAAAAACAGGCCCCGGACTTGTATTTGTACAGGGTGGTACGTTTACGATGGGTGCAACTACAGAAGATGTAATGGGAGACTGGAACAATATCCCTAAAAGAGTCACTGTAAACTCCTTTTTTATTGATAAAACTGAAGTTGCAAACGTACACTACAGGGAATATATACATTGGATTGAGAGTGTATTTCCTGATAACGAGGCAGTAGTACAGGGGTCAAAACCCGATACATTGGTATGGCGTAGTGAGTTGGCATTTAATGAGCCTTATGTAGAATATTATTTCCGTCACCCGTCTTATAACTTTTATCCTGTTGTTGGAGTAACCTGGAAACAGGCACACGATTTTAGTCAGTGGCGTACAGACAGGGTAAATGAAAGAGAATTAATAACCGCAGGATATCAAAAACCTACAGTTATTAAAACTGAAATGGCGGGTGGTGCTCAGGAAAACTTTAATACCAAAGCTTATCTAATGGGTGAATATCAGGGAGCACCTGGTAAACCTAAAGGAAAAAATGGCTTAAAAGATGCACAGGGTCGTCCTCGTAACAAGGTAAATTTTGATGATGGTATCCTTTTACCGGGTTATCGCCTACCAACAGAAGCAGAATGGGAATACGCAGCTTTGGGTTACATTAATCAAAACCCGCAAAGACGTAAAAGTGAAAAAACCCGTGGTGAAGAGAACCATACTAACAGACAAATTTATTCATGGAACAATGATGGATATGACAACCTAAGAGCTACACGCCGAGGTAACTGGCAGGGAAGTTTTCTTGCAAACTTTAAAAGAGGTAGCGGTGACAACATGGGAGTTGCAGGAGGTTTAAATGACCGTTCGGCAATACCTGCAGAAGTTACTGCATTTTTCCCTAATGGCTTTGGAGTTTATAACATGAGCGGAAATGTAAGTGAGTGGGTTGCTGACGTATATCGTCCAATGACTAATATAGATGCAGACGACTTTAACCCTTACCGTGGTAACAGATTTCAAAAGGTTGATATGGCTGGCGGACAAGGCAACCTTCGTGATAGCATTGGTCGTATAAAAATGATAGATGAAAAAGATTCTACTTTGCGTATGCGTCGTAATTATCAGAAATCTTATGCTGTAAACTATCTTGATGGTGATACCTTAAGTAATTCAGGTTATAGCTATGGTGTCACTTCATTAATTTCTGATCAGTCTAAAGTTATTAAAGGTGGTAGCTGGAATGACAGGGCATATTGGCTTAGCCCCGGTACACGCCGCTTTATGGAAGAAGATCAAAGCAGCAGTACAGTTGGTTTCCGTTGTGCTATGATTGCACCGGGCTCACCTGAAGGCAACGGACGTAAGACCGGTAACTTCTTCCCTCCAAGAAGGCAAAAGAAAAAATAAGATAAGGAAAAGGTAAATACAACAAAAGGCCATTCGGTAAAACGAGTGGCTTTTTTAATTCAGAAAATATCTACTGCTTAAAATTTTAAAATTCACATCCTAATATGAATAATACTATTTTAAGAATGAACAATTTTCAAATACAGTGAAATAAATAATAGTCTCCGCTATAGTTAAACCGATGGTTTTATCGTTATATACCTACATTTGCAATGTTGACTAACCCTTAAAGAATGCAGGAAATAAAAGGAAAACTGATAGCAATTGGTGGCGCAGAAGACAAAGGTGCAGTCACAGAAAAAGTGCTTGCTATTAAACATAACCTAAACTTTTTTGAACTTGGTATCCTTAGAAGGATAGTACAGGAAGCAGGTGGACTTGAAGCAAAAATTGAAGTGATTACCACCGCTTCTATGATACCTTTTGAAGTTGGGAACAACTATATGGAAGCCTTTGGCCGCATAGGTTGTACCAACATAGGCGTAATGCACATCAGAACCCGTGAAGATGTAGCTGATGAAGACTTTATAGAGAGAATAAAAACCTGTGATGCAGTTATGTTTTCCGGAGGTAACCAATTAAGGCTTACCACTATTTTCGGAGGAACAAAATTTTTACGAATTATTCAGGAAAGATATCGAAATGAAAATTTTGTTGTGGCCGGAACATCTGCAGGCGCAATGGCAATGAGCAATACCATGATTTATGAAGGTGATGCAAGCAGGGCACACCTGAAAGGTGAAGTAAAAATTACGACCGGACTTGCATTTATGGATAATGTAATCTTCGATTCACATTTTGAAAAAAGAGGAAGATTTGGCCGCCTGTCGCAAGCTGTAGGGGCTAACCCGAGTTGCATAGGTATAGGTTTAGGAGAAGATACAGGTATGCTGATTACAAACGGCAATAATATGGAAGCTATAGGAAGTGGACTTGTCATTATTATTGATGGGCACGATGTAAGACATAGCAATATTGCTGATATACCCGAGGGAAACCCCATGAGCCTCGAAAATCTGATTGTTCATTTATGTGCAAAAGGAAATGGTTACATAGTAAATGCCCGAAAATTTGTAGAACGTATGGCCGAATTAACCACACCTGTAATGAAAGACTGGGAATAATCTTCTTTCAAAATTGACTTATTGACTATTGACTATTGACTTATTGACTATTGACTTATTGACCTTCCACTCCCCTATTATGTCTTTCACAATAAAATTGATTCTTTTTTCTGCATTTATTTTCCTCATGCTCATCATGTCTGCGAACTATAGACGAAGGAAGAAAAAAATTATTTTCTTTGGCGACTCTATTACTGAAGCAGGTGCATTGTTTGGTGGATTTATACAACGAATAGCTACATATCTTCAGGATGAAGACATCGCTCATAAATATGACCTTGTGGGGATGGGTAAAGGCGGTAATAAAGTCACCGATTTACAGGAAAGATTAGGCAGGGATATATTGGAGAAAGGTTGCGACATGGTGGTAATGTTTATTGGGGTAAATGATGTGTGGCATAAGTTTACTCACAATACAGGAACCGATGCCGCAACTTTTGAACATGTATATACTGCCATAGTTGAAAGAATAAAATCAGCTTCTATAAAGTTAGTTCTTTGCACCCCGGCCGTTATTGGAGAAAAAATACAGGGAGAAAATATAGCCGATAGTGACCTTGACCAGGTATGTGATATCATAAGAAAAATAGCCTTGGATTACGAACTCCCTTTAGTTGATCTAAGAAAAACATTTACCCAATATCTTCTTGAAAATAATATAGAGAACATGGAGAGTGGACTTCTTACAAGAGATGGCGTACATCTGAACGAAAAGGGAAACCAAATGGTAGCCAATGAAATTTGGACAACGATAAAAGGAACCATTGCTTCAACAGAAAAATGGTAGAATAAAGGGCTCCCTTCAAAATCTTAAAACTAACTTTTTCAATTTTTAATACCAAAACCTGTAATTTTAAAGATTACAATACATTAGCCATTGATACAATTTATTCTCAATAATGAAGAAGTAAGTACAGACCTACCACCCGGCATGCTGCTGCTTGACTTTGTGCGTTACCACAAACATCTGACAGGCACCAAAATAGGTTGCCGTGAAGGGGATTGCGGTGCCTGTACAAATCTGATTGGTGAATTGAAAAATGATGAAGTCATTTATCGTTCATTTACATCGTGCCTTACTCCGTTGGGCAATGTACATGGCAAGCATGTAGTTACCATAGAAGGTGTTAATATGGCTGAACTCAATCCCATACAACAGGCTATGATGGATTGTTCTGCAACACAGTGCGGATTTTGCACTCCCGGTTTTGTAGTATCTATGGCAGGTTTTTGTTTAAGCAAAAAAGAACCTACATATGAAAACGCAATTGCTTCAATAGATGGAAACATCTGCCGCTGTACAGGTTATAAATCTATAGAGAAAGCTGCCATACATGTAGCAGACATTTTACAGGATAAAAAAGAACAGGACTCGATAAACTTTGTAACAAACAACAACATTCTACCGGCATATTTTACCAGTATAAAAAGAAGGCTACAACAACTAGCACTTCAACTAAACGGAGAATTGCATCCCGGTGAAGTAGCGGCAGCATTTGTTGGTGGAGGTACAGATCTCTACGTACAAAAGCATGATGAAATGAAACATGCACCTATACATTTTATGTATGACAAAAGTCATCTTAACTATATAAAACAAGACGGTAACAAATGCCTCATGGGTCCATCAGTTTCCGTGACTGACTTGCAGGAGTCACCCATTTTTCAACAACATTTTACAGATTTCAACAAACACATCAAACTCATTTCATCTACTCCGATACGCAATATGGCAACTATTGCTGGCAATTTCATCAATGCTTCACCCATTGGCGATTTCACCATATTCTTTCTGGCGTTAGATGCCACACTTACACTTACTGACGGTAAAAATTCAAGACAAATACAGCTACGAAAACTCTACAAAGGTTACAAGCAACTGGAAAAAAAACCAGATGAATACATTGCTGAAATAGCTTTTGAATTGCCAACTGAAAATTCATTGTTCAACTTTGAAAAAGTTTGTAAACGTACACATCTTGATATAGCAAGTGTGAACAGTGCAATGCATATCAAAGTTGAAAACGGCACTATTCTTTCAGCATCCATTGCAGCAGGAGGCGTAGGTCCTACCCCTATGTATCTGCAACAAGCCTCTGAATTTTTGACCGGTAAAACTATTGATGAAGCTATTATAAAACAAGCAGTCGCAATAGCACAATCAGAGGTAACACCCATAAGCGATGCAAGAGGAACTGCCGCTTATAAATCATTGTTGTTAGGACAATTGATTAAAGCACACTTTATAGTTTTGTTTGAAAAGGAGCTTGTTGTTACGGAACTTTTATAGTAATCCGACTTTAGTATTATTTAACTTCACCTTTCAGCAAACCTGCTATGGCACTGCCTTTGAGCAGACACTCGTCATATTCAGCATCAGGATTGCTATTGGCAGTTATTGCACTACCCACCTGATAAGATAAATATTTTGTGGCAGCGTTGTACACAACACTTCTTATTACTACATTGAAATCAAAATCGCTGTTGGGTGTTAAATAACCTACCGTACCGGAGTATATTCCTCTACGGCTATATTCGTATTGTTCAGTCAATTCCATTACCCGGTGTTTGGGTGCACCGGTCATGCTTCCCATAGGAAACATTGATTTCAAAATTTCGCCAAAACCAATATTATCAGGCAATTGCCCGCATACTGTAGATATCATTTGGTGAACATTGGGAAAGGTGTAAATGCCATATAACTCATCTACTTCTACACTACCGGTTTTGCAAAATTTACCCAGATCATTGCGCACCAAATCTACTACCATTACATTTTCACTTCGTTCTTTAAGACTGTTGTACAATTGCTCTTTGCTTAAGTTGTCTAGCTTTCTATCAGTTTGGTTTCGTGAAGCAGTCCCTTTTATGGGTTGAGAAATGATTGAGCTTCCCTCCTTCTTCATAAATCTTTCGGGGCTTGCACCTAGCAGGTACTTGTCTGCAAGTTTGTAATATGCTGCAAAGGGATTTGGTGAACGGTGCATCAATTGCTTATAAAGTACAACAGGGTCAACATTTGCGTAAGCAAAAAACTCCTGACAATAGTTGATTACATAACAATCTCCCAAATGAATATGCTGCTGAAGATTGGTTACAGCATCAAGGTATTGGGTCTTAGTAATGCGGGCATTTATCTCTACAGGTGGATTCGATTTTTCAGCAATTTCAGTAGAAATAATATCCTGATAAATAATGTATGCATCCTGACCAAAAACACCAATATGCAAAACATTTTCTTCTAACATCAACACCACTTCGGGTATAAATAAGAAGCACTCCGGAAAGCCTGTAAAATCCTGGTGACGTGAAGATAAACCGGGTTCTGCTTTATCCTTTAGCTCGTAGTTGAAGTGCCCAAAAATATAATCGTTTGCAGTTTCAACAAATGTAGTAAGCGAATCAAAAAAATTGCCGGACGGCTCAAATAGTTTTAGTACTCCTGCACCCGCAAGACATTCTACAGTATGATGCGATGAATTGTATGAATGATTATCCAGAAAACAACAAATGTTGAACCGGTTAGCCCAGTCCAACATTTTGTTTTTTATATCAGTAATATCTTTTACAGGAAAACTATGGTAGTTTCTTTGCACTATAAATGCTTCCTTGTTTTAGTAGTCGTCATC
>JANPGE010000089.1:0-16277 GCA_031423805.1 Segetibacter sp.
TCGCTTCTTGTCTTTGTTCATACTCATTCATAATGATTTTATGTGAGTATCAACATTTTATGTCAAAGAACTATGAAAACTGTTACCTATGTTCTGCTACACTAAAAAGTGTAACCTATGTATTGCTATTTATCACCTAAACATTAAACCCAACTACGCTACCCTCGCCATATGCCTCAAATAAGCAATGTGCGATGCAACAGCCTGACGCATTTTAGGATACTCTACATATTGTATTCCATACTCCTGACATGCACCTCTTATTATTTTGCTGATTTGCGGATAGTGAACGTGAGATATTTTAGGGAACAAATGGTGCTCAATCTGAAAATTCAACCCACCTACCAACCATGAAATTACTTTGTTCTTTGTGGCAAAGTTGGCGGTAGTTTTCAATTGGTGAATGGCCCATTCGTCTTCTATTCTTCCGGTGTCTTCATTTGGCATCGGGAAATGTGTATGTTCAACGGTGTGAGCCAACTGAAATACAATACTCAATATAAATCCTGCTACAGCAGTAAAACAAACAAAACCTAGTAACCAATTTACAAAACCAATCTTTATTATAGGTATAACCAAAAACAGCGAGTAGTGTATGATTTTAAAAACCCAAAATTCTATATGGTCTCTTGTGTCCATTTTTTTCAATGGCATATCCCCTATTTTCTTGCTGAAATATTTTCTGTAATCAGAAACAAAACTCCAGTAAAAATGCAGCAGACAATAGAAGAACCAAAAATACCAATGCTGAAAATTATGTATCTTATATTTCTTTTGTGTAGATGCCATTCTTAAAAAAGGCTTAGCATCAAGGTCATCATCTATACCGTCTATATTGGTAAAAGCGTGGTGAACATTGTTGTGTTTTACATTCCACATAAAAGGACTACCGCCTAATACGCCAAGGGTAAATGCAGCACAACGATTAATAAACGGTGAATTGCTAAAACTACCATGCGCTCCATCATGCATAATGTTGAAACCAATTGCTGCCATTAAACCACCTAACATCGCAGACTCTATAAGTGCAAATACTAACGATGGAGTAAAAAATACAAGATGTATGTAAGTGACAGAAAAGCCAATCAGCAAAACCGCAGCTTTAATGTACAAAGAATAGTTGCCTGACATATCAATGCTTTTTTCTTCAAAATATGCATTGATTCTTTTCTTTAACTCGGCATGAAAAGATTGTTTTTGAATAGCAAACTTGGGTGTGGCCATAATAAAATTTTAAAACCTGAAATGTAAAAATGTATATATTATTTTATGTTGTATGTTGAATAATGGAATCAAAATTATTAATTCCGATGATTTTTTTGCTGATATACCCTTCGGCATATTTTACGCCTATTCTTTTTCCCAGCATCATTGCACGGGCTACTATGCCATCTAAAAAAGCCTGACTACTTATGTATGTTTCCAGTTCCTGATGATCAGGGTTGTAAAACTGCGTACCATAACATTTTATTGCTTCCAGTTTTTGCTCCTGAAATTCAGAAATATCAAAAACGAAATCCGGTTCTAAAAACCTGTCCTGAACATAGTGAAACATATACTTCGGTCGCCATGCTTCCTGTTCGTTACGTGCTTCATCCCAGGTTACAATTTTTCTTAGCCCAGATAAAAAACATGCATCTTCTACCAATTTTGCACTACGCCCATGATCGGGATGTCGGTCTTCGGGTGCATTGCACAAAACTATTTCCGGTCTGTATTTTCTAAGAACTCCTATAACCTTTCTTTGATGTTCCTCATCATTTTTGAAGAATGCATCGGCCATTTCCAAATTTATTCTACAGGTAACTTTCATCACCAAAGCTGCCTCTGTTGCCTCTTTTTTTCTTATTTCTGCTGATCCTCTTGTTCCTAATTCGCCTTGTGTGAGATCTACAATTCCAACAGTTTTTCCTTGTGCTACTGATGCAAGTATAGTTCCCGAACATCCTAATTCTACATCATCCGGATGAACACCAAAAGCAAGAATATCCAGTTTATTCACTATTACCTTTTAAAAAATCAATGCTGCAAGGTAATTCATAAAAAGGATAGTCATATAAGGTGTAAGAAAAATTATGATATTAAACAAATTTTCACATCATAATTTTTTCTACAAAAAACATTATTCATTATGCCACTTCACATAAATCCTATTGTTATTCCATTATTTGAATAGAAGTTAAATTATGCTATCTCAATTTTATCTAATTTTAGCTTTGTATAATGCTTTAACAGTCTTTTTGTTTTCAATAATAAAAAATTGACTGATTTACATTGTGCTAAGATTGCTTTTATTACATCATTACCTTAGAATAATTACCAACATCAACCCATGAAAATCCTTTGCATTGGAGAAGCCCTCATAGACATGATTTGTACCGATACCGGTTCTACACTATCTAGGGGGGAACATTTTTTAAAGAAACCCGGTGGCGCACCTACCAATGTTGCAGCAGCCATTGCAGCCTTAGGTGGCGAAGTTTTGATTGCAGCCAAAGTTGGCGATGACCCGTTTGGTCACCAACTGATTGATGTAATGAAAGATTTTGGTGTTTTAACCCAACACATTGTACTGGATAAAAATCATTTTACCACTTTCGCCTTTGTATCATTAATGGAAGATGGGGAACGTGATTTTGTATTTAACCGTGGCGCAGATGGTCAGCTAAGTGTTAGCGATATCGAAAATATAGATTTGGATAATTGCTCAATTATACATTTTGGATCGGCTACAGCATTTCTTCCCGGGCCACTACAGCGGGCTTATGATTCTTTGTTGGAAAGGGCTCTTCAAAAAAATATTTTCATCAGTTTTGATCCTAACTACAGGCATCTCTTATTCAAAAACAATACAGATAGTTT
The DNA here is from genome assembly GCA_031423805.1 of Segetibacter sp. Classification (GTDB taxonomy): domain Bacteria; phylum Bacteroidota; class Bacteroidia; order Chitinophagales; family Chitinophagaceae; genus Segetibacter. The sequence continues at coordinate 2,863 of JANPGE010000089.1, forward strand.
TATTCAACAATCCTGGCAATACCTAAAGCAATGCCATTTCTTTAAAGTAAGCGATGAAGAAGCTATGTTAATTACCGGCTGCACTTCAGTAGATCAGGCGGCTGACGATTTGGCTGCAAAAACAACTGCAACATTTGCTATTACGTTGGGCAAAGCAGGCACAATGTTGGTGCACAAAGGTGAAAAGATTACAGTACCAAGCATTAGCATTAAACCAATAGACACAACCGGTGCAGGCGACGCATTTGTGGGTGCGCTTTTATTTCAGCTTTGCAACTACAACCTTGAAACCATATTATCTCTTACAACAGAAAACTGGCAAAAAATTGTATTAAACGGCAACAAAGCCGGTGCAAGAACCTGCGAATACATGGGCGCAATGGAGGCCTTCAAACATTTGAACAACCAGATTTTTGAGTAAATGGAAGTCTATTAATCATTTATAATAAAAGGATTTTATTGTGCTATTTTTATAAGGACAAAAATTATCTTTCCTTTCTCGATAGAATTAGCTGCCCAATCATTAAAAAAACCTAATTGAATATACAATGTACAATTACCATTTGCATTCAGAACTTGAAAAGCAACTGACAAAAAACAAAATTGATAAAAAAAATAAAGATGCTGATTTCTATTCGAGGTTACTGACTAATATATCTGCCATTGAACTTTTATATAAAGAAGTATATGGTACAGGAGAAAGTGCTTCTTCATCTTTTGACAAAGTCATTGATACGATTATTCAGGCTTATCAAAATCGTTCAAAAACACTTCGTGAAAAAGATATTGAAAAACTTAAAAAAGGAACATGGTTTTTAAGCAATAAGTTGGCTGGCATGAGTTTGTATGTTGACCGGTTTTGTGGTAGCATCAAAAACCTTGAAGACAGGCTAGACTATTTCACAGAATTAGGAGTAAATGTACTACACCTTATGCCGCTATTCGAAAGTCCTGAAGGTGAAAGCGATGGAGGTTATGCAGTTTCTGATTTTAGAAAAATAGATAGTCGTTTCGGCACTTTGGATGATTTACAAAAATTGCAGGAAGTAATGCAATCCAAAGATATTCACCTTATGATTGACATTGTGCTTAATCATACTTCTCACCATCATGAATGGGCCAAGAAAGCACGACAGGGTGATGCTGAATATCAACAGTATTACTATATATATGATGACAGAAACATTCCCAACGAATTTGACAAAACAATGCCTGAAATTTTTCCGGAAAGTTCACCCGGTAATTTTTCTTATGATGCTAAAAGTAAAAAATGGGTAATGACAGTTTTTCACAATTACCAATGGGATTTGAATTACACCAACCCTGCGGTGTTTACTGCTATTTTAGATACCATTTTCTTTTATGCTAATCTTGGGGTAGATATTCTTCGTATAGATGCACCTGCTTATATCTGGAAACAATTAGGAACAACCTGTCAAAATCTGCCACAGGCACATACACTTTTACGATTAATAAAACAATGCGTAGAAGTGTCTGCACCCGGTTTGGCATTGTTGGGTGAAGCTATTGTAGCACCTGCTGCCATAATGGAATATTTTGGCACAGGAATGTTTACTGCACAGGAATGTGACTTTGCCTACAACGCTACTCAAATGGCCATACAATGGGATGCCTTGGCTACAGGCGATACAAGAATCATGTTGGCAGCACAACATATAATAACAAGAAAACCTAAAGGTACATCCTGGATTACCTACACACGCTGCCACGATGATATAGGTCTTGGGTTTGATGATTACATGATAGAACAGGCCGGCTTCAACCCCTATCACCACAGGCGATATTTAAAAAACTATTATTCCGGAAATTATCCGGGTTCGCCGAGCATGGGTGCACTCTTTTCCTCAAACCCAAAAACCGGTGATGCACGAATAAGCGGATCGCTTGCATCGCTTTGTGGACTTGAAAAAGCTATTGAACAAAATGATGAAATTGGTAAAACTATATCAATTCAAAAAATATTGCTGATGCAGGCAATGAGTTTTTTTATTGGTGGATTACCCATGATATTTTATGGAGATGAAGTTGGTTATACAAATGACTATTCCTTTTTGAAGGATACAGCTAAAAGCTATGATAACAGATGGATGCACAGACCCTTAATTGATTGGGAGAAAAATGATCTCATTCATACAAAAGCAACCTTTGAAGAAATAATTTTTTCCGCAACGAAAAGAATCCTTGCATTAAGGGCTAAATTATCTGCATTAAATGACCATAGCAACCTTAAATGGATGTCATCACATAATATTCATGTGGCAGGATTTGTTAGAGAAAATGAGTATCAAAAAATATTCTGTCTATTTAATTTTAGCAGTATAAAGACACAAATAAAATGGGCAGCATTTAAAGAACAAGGATTGGCTGAAGGATCATTATTAGATCATTATACTCAACAGACATATAAAACCGGCAAAGACCACGAATATTTGCAGATAGAACCCTATTCATTTATGATATTGGAACGAATATAATTGCCCCCAATTTTTGGTAGAGACGCGATTAATCGCGTCTCCACATCCACAAAAATTAATCGCATCAACCCATTACATGATTAATCGCGTCACCACTCCACAACCATCAAAAATAATCGATATTCTAAATAACCCAACCAACATAACAAATCAAAATTCTGATGTCCGATAAATTTAAAAATAAATATCGCATATCATCCATTCGGTTACAGTCGTGGGATTATGGTTGCAACGGATCATATTTCATCACCATTTGCACAAAAAACAGGGATCATTTTTTTGGAGAAATTGTGGATGGCGAAATGCATTTGAACGATTCAGGAAAACTGGCAGAACAATTTTGGATGAATATTCCCAACCTATTTCCTTTTATAGAATTGGGCAATTTTGTAATAATGCCCAACCATGTTCATGGAATTTTGATTATTGATAAAAATGTAAATTTTACCGTGGCTGTAGAGAATCGATTAATCGCGTCTCCACAGCCAGCAATTAAAAATTACGGAGGAATTACAGGTATTAAAAATCCGATGTTTCATGAAAATATTTCCAGAATAATCCGATGGTATAAAGGGCGGTGTTCTTTTGAAATTCGTAAATCTGTTTCATATTTTGAATGGCAATCACGTTTTCATGATCATATTATAAGAGATGCAAAATCATTTGATACGATTCAAAATTATATTGCCAATAATCCGATTAATTGGGGAAAGGATAAATTTCATGACCGATAAACGAAGGCATTCCGTAGAGACGCGATTAATCGCGTCTCCACAAGAACCATTTCCACAAGAACCATTTCCACAAGGAATGTATCAACAAATGAATGTTTCCAAAATAAGAAGATTATTATTTCGCAATTTCCGCAAACAATTTTTCTGCTTTTTTTCTCATTTCTTTTTGCTGCATTTCAACATTTAATGCTGGATTTTCAACCGCCATTTCCCGCAACAATTCCGATTCTTTTTTTCTTAGGCTTATGTAGTTTACTATTTTATTAGCCTTGTTTTTGGCAACACGAGATACATCGTAACTGTTAATTGCAGTTATAAGCTGTGTTGCCTGCTCCCACTTGGGGAGTAGTTGAAAAGTTATCTGATCTATTCTTTGATTACCTTTTTGAGTGGTATCGTCCATTATTTCTAATGCAGCCATATGTATTTGGTCAAAGGATTTTAACCTGCCTGCATACTTATCATAGTCTTTATAAGATGATTCATTCAGTTCTTCATGCAATGCAGTTCTATTGGCATTATCAACAGGGTGTTGTTGTATGTACCATGCAGTAATTCCTATTGTAGCAATTATTATTACAGGTAGCAGCCATTTTATTTCAATTCCATAATCCTTTTTCTTTTTAATGGCAAATACATAAGCATACCCAATAGCAAAACCGCTCAACAAACCACCTACATGTGCAGCATTATCTACACCACTTTTCATACCGTAAGCAAGATTAAAAATTACAAAAATACCAATGCTTCGCAACAAAGTTTGCCTAACTGACGAAGGAATATAACTAGTGGTTAAAAAAGCTAAGAACAACCCGTACATTCCAAAGACTGCACCTGATGCACCTGCGCTATTTGCCGGTTCATTGTGCCACCAAAGACTAACCAAACTTGCCAATACTCCCGTACACAAATAGGCCACCACATACTTCTTCTTGCCAAGCATTGGTTCTAAATATGTAGCAACGGAATAGAGACAATACATGTTCATGGTGATATGTATGACTCCAAAATGAATAAAGGTATTTGTAATTAACCGCCACCAATCGCCGCTTAGTGTGAGTGGGGCAAAATTACTTCCCCACCGCAGGTGAACCATTCCATTTGGTTCAAAAAGGCCCGCACCGTCAAGAACCATTAACAGAAAAACAAGTACGTTCAGTCCTATAATTGTATAAGTAGCATATAGGTTACTTCCTGTCAGGTTCATTGCTTTGTCAAGTTCTTCATAGTTGGCTTTTTGTTGGGCCATTGCCTTTTGGGTTACATTTCTAAGTTCATAAATTGCTTGCAGGTTGGTAGCCAATGTTTGTTCGTCTGTGTTCACTTTTGCTGCTTCAAAAGCATCAATAAAAGCAACTGTATTATTTTTATGGATTCCCGACATATTGGGCATATCCCTATTGACGGTTTCGCTTGTAACGGTAAGTGTGGAAAAAGTAACAGTGCAATTAATTTGTTGGCCTTTTGATTTCCATGACTTTGGCGTATGTCCTAATAGGGTGTCATGACCTGCAAGTACAATATCCCATTGCAGGGTTTTCATGGCTTCGTAAGCTATTGCAAGTGCTTTTTCTGTATCTAAGCCATTAAGAGGTATAGTCTGTTCAAATCGTGGCATTCAATAGAATTAGGATACAAAATGAGGATTTTATTTTGATAATGAATATGTAAGAAGAGTAGAAAAGTATAAATTCACTTATATGCATTATTGTTTAACGAAAAATATACTATTTGCACAATTATATAAATACTTGAAATCACAAAGTTTTATGCTTTTATCGTTTTCCTAATCAAATCAATTACAACATCAGGCTCTTCAACTTCTATAACTAATTTACTAAAATGTTCATTTTCCAGTTCTATACCAATGGCATTTTGCGGATGCCTTACATCCCAAAAAACAAATTCGCCGTCCTTATAAAACCTACCTGCCTTAAAAATATTGGGAATAGCTGTTCCGACTAATTTTATTCCATCTAACCAACCCATAGCACAGTCGCTATCTCGATAAACATTCTTTATGTTACTTGCAGGTATGGTAAGCTGGCTTTTAAATGCCCATAATTTATTCCAACCCTTTACATCAAAAATTACTGTATCATCTTTTACTTCAACATCAACCATAAATGTATTTTTATTAAATTGACAAATCTAATATTGCTCTAAATTATGTAATCGTAGTTAATAAATCCATTTCCATCATTTCTAAATTATCAACACTTACCATTCATCATAAAACTTTTTCTGCAAATACTATTTCTCTATATCTTTCAAAAAATAACAAACCCAAATGAAATCTATTTCCGTTGCATTATTGTTCATTACATTTATAACTATGTCGTCATTTCAACATGGGAAAAATAACAAAACAACAAAATCCACTTCCACCCTACCTTCAACCAATCCATTTAGCAGTGCCAGTAAGCTGCCCTATCAAGCTCCTCCATTCAACAAAATAAAAGATGCCGATTATCAACCTGCATTGGAAGCAGGTATAAAAGAACAATTGCAGGAAATAGAACAAATTGCCAATAATCCTGCACCTGCCACATTTGAAAACACTTTGGTAGCCATGGAAAAAAGTGGGAAACTGCTAACCCGTGTAAACAATGTTTTAAGTTTGCTAAGTGGTGCCAATACCAATCCTGTTTTGCAACAATTGCAGGAAGACATTGCCCCCAAACTAGCTGCCAATCAGGACCTCATTTACCTAAATACAAAACTCTTTAAAAGAATAGAAACAATATACAATAAGCGAAACAACCTGAAATTAGATGCCGAATCAAAAAGACTGGTAGAATATACTTATAGAGCTTTTGTTTTAGCCGGTGCTAAACTATCTGATGCCGATAAAACAAAAATGAAAAAGCTAAATGAAGAAGATGCAACACTAAGTGCTAAGTACACCAACCAATTACTGAATGCTGCAAAAGCCGGAGCTGTACTTATTACCAATGCGGCAGAACTGACAGGACTTTCACAATCTGACATGGATGCATTTGCCCAAAATGCAAAAACAAATGGTCATGAAGGACATTGGTTAATACCTTTACAAAATACAACGCAACAACCTGTATTACAATCATTATCAGTTAGGGCAACAAGACAAAAAATTTATGAAGCATCATGGGGCAGGGCTGAAAGAAATGATTCTAATGATACCCGGTCAATCATAATAAGACTGGCAAAAATAAGGGCTGAAAAAGCTGCATTAATGGGTTTTAAAAGCTATGCCGAATGGAAACTAAAAGATCAGATGGCACAAACCCCTGAAGCTGTTACCAAATTTTTTGCTCAATTGGTTCCATCTGTAACTGCTAAAGCCCGTGCTGAAGCAGCGGATATTCAGGCTTTGATAGAAAAGCAAGGTGGTAGTTTTGAATTAGAACCATGGGATTGGAACTTTTATGGTGAACAGGTTAGAAAAGAAAAATACAACGTGGACGAAAATGAGATTAAGCCATATTTTGAAATAAATAAGGTTTTGGAAAATGGGATATTTTTTGCAGCAAATAAATTGTATGGTATAACATTTAAAGAACGCCACGATATACCTGTGTATGCTGATGATGTAAGAGTTTTTGAGGTATTTGATCAGGACAAAAAACCAATGGCATTATTTTACACCGATTTTTATAAAAGAGATAATAAATCAGGCGGCGCATGGATGAGTAACCTTGTTGGTCAATCTTTTTTGTTGGGAACAAAACCGGTCATCTACAATGTTTGCAACTTTACAAAACCTGCACCCGGACAACCGGCCCTCATCAGTTTTGACGATGTCTCCACTATGTTTCATGAGTTTGGTCATGGACTACATGGCTTGTTTGCCAATCAAAAATATCCTACACTAAGCGGAACAAATGTAGCACGTGATTACGTGGAGTTCCCTTCACAATTTAATGAACATTGGGCTACCGAGCCTTCTGTTATTAAACATTATGCTGTTCATTATAAAACCGGTAAATTAATACCGCAAAATCTTTTAGATAAAATAAAAAATGCAGGCTCGTTTAACACCGGCTACCGTTTAACAGAAGCAATTGCTGCTGCTTCTGTTGATATGGTGTGGCATAAACTAACTACAACAAGTAATGTAGAAGATGCTACAATATTTGAGAGAGATGCATTGCAAAATGCAGGTCTTGATTTAAAACAAGTGCCACCAAGATATCACTCACCCTACTTTTTGCATATATGGAGCAATGGTTATGCCGCAGGCTACTACGCCTACCAATGGACAAAAATGCTGGAAGAAGACGCCTATAGTTGGTTTGAAGAAAATGGTGGTATGACCCGTGCAAACGGTGACCGTTTTCGTAAAATGATTTTATCAAAAGGAAATACGGAAGACTACAATACGATGTTTAAAGCTTTTCGTGGGCATTTACCTGAAATAAAATCTATGCAAAAGGCAATGGGTTTGCCGGTGAATTAATTTAAGCAGAATAATCTTGCTCTAACTCTTTCGAGCCTTCCATGGTATTTCTTCTACATTAAGAATGTGGCCGATATATCTTGCTAAAACAAATAGGTAATCACTTAAACGATTTAGATATTTAATAACAAGCGGATCTACAAAGCTGTCCTGTTCTATCATATTTACACAAATTCTTTCAGCACGGCGGCATACGCATCGGGCTATGTGAGTGGTAGATACAGCCACATGCCCACCCGGCAAAATGAAGTTTTTCATTTCAGGTAAAACTTCATTCATTTTGTCTATTTCATTTTCCAATAGTAAAATATCCTCTTCTTTTAAGTCGGGGATTTTCATTTGTGGCGCTTTATCAGGATCGCAGGCTAAAGATGAGCCTATGGTAAAAAGCCTGTCCTGCACTTCTTTCAAGGTGATTTTAGTATGTTCATCAGTAAGATAATCGCTTACTAAACCTACATAGGAATTTAGCTCATCTACAGTGCCATAGCTTTCAATACGTAAATTACTTTTGGGGACCTTAGTACCACCTATAAGCGAAGTTTTTCCCTGATCTCCGGTTTTTGTATAAATTTTGAAAGCCATTTCTTTTTAAATAATATTTACAATGAATGAGTAAAATAGTTTGCAAATAAACGGGAAAGTTAAAAAGAAAGGCGGCTTTTTATTTTCAGCAGGCACCTGAAGGTTTTGTTTTACCTTTGCAAAAGCAACATGGGGCTGTACCTGGTTTTGACAGCGTAGATTGTTGCGGGTATAAGCATGCAGTGCGTTGGGTAATTAGCACTTAAATCTGAAAACTCAAAAAACAAAAGGCGAAAATACTTACGCCATGGCTGCCTAATTCAGAGAATTAGCACCCATTATGGCCGGGCAAGCAGGTTGACCTGTTACCAAGCTGCCCCGCTTAATCAAACAAACAAAACGGGTTGCTGCTATACAAGGCTGTGCGTGTAGCTTAAGACCATACAGCTAAGGAAGTAATTGGTTTGTCCGGTTCCGGCTGCTTCCCTACAAATAATTCCGGAATAAGCATGTAGAAGGCTTGTGGCAGATATGTTTGGACAGCGGTTCGACTCCGCTCAGCTCCACCTCCGGGGACTTCAACAGAAGTTCCCGTTTTTTTGTCTAAGATTAATAGCTGTTTTTGGTTAAGTATGAATAAATTATGATTGAAAATTGGTAAAATATAAGGGGTTCGATAGATGCCGTTTTGATAGTACAGTTTGTTGTCGAACCCCAGTTTTAAAAATTCCTGCTTCTGTAATGTTGTACAGTTTTGATATATAACCCGCAGGTCTTTTAAGGCGTCAATATACTCCTGGATCAACTGGTGAACATCGTTTTCTGTTGATGATAACTGGTTGATCTGGCTCTGAAGGTAACCGCGCTGCTGTGTATAGTTATTGACCAACCGGTTGTAGCTCTCGTAGGTGAGCTGGTTGTCTACCCACTTATGTTCTGCGCTTTCTATGCGGGTATTAACCGCTTTTAGTTCTGTTCTTTTTTGCCGCAAGAGCGTACTGTTTTCCTGCATTTTTGTAACAAAAACCTCCTTGGCTGTACTTTTTATGGCAGCTATGATTTCATCGGGAAGGCTTAAATGTCTAAGTACTTCCATTAGCTGATCATGTGCCTTGGTAGCGGCTATGTTGTTGTGAGCACTGGCAGTGCTGCACTTGTAATAGTTGTAATATTTACCATGACGGCCACGACTGGGGGCACCGGTGAGTGGACGGCCACAGTGGCAATGCAATACGCCGCGAAGCGGCATTTCATCGCTTATAATAACCTTGGTTTTGTTTGGCCGCCTGATCAGGTGCTGAACCTGTTGCCAGGTAAACATGTCAATGATCGGATCATGCTGTGCCGGGAATATGCCGCCGGGCATATCTCTCCAGGGCCTTACATATTGCTGCCCGGAATAAATTGGGTTTTGCAGTATTTTTTGTGCGTAACTATTGCTGGTGAAAGGGAAGCCCAATTTCTTTGCTTCCCGCTTGATCAGATATATTGGAGTACCTTTTAAGTAAGCCTGATAAATGTATCGGACTGTTGCGGCTTGCTCTTCGTGAATCTCTAATTTTGCAGTCTTACCGGTCCCGGTTTTAATGTAGCCAAACGGCGGCTGGCCATGAATGTATCTGCCTGATTTCTTGCCTTCATATACGCCCTGGTTAATCTTAACAGTACGCATTATGTTATCATTCTCTGCACAAAGAAGGCCTAAACCTGTACGGAAATAATTTCCGGTCTCGTAATAATCGAAGGTGATCCCCTCGCAAACTGATACTATTTGTATCGAGAATTTTTTCTGCAGTTTTTTTATGGTAGTTAGCCCCTCCCCTGCATCGCGGCTGAAACGGCTTAATTCATCTACAACCAGAAAATCAACTGACTTATGATGTTTTTCTACAAATGCTGTAAGCTTTGCCATGTCTGGCCGGTCAAATGTTTTGGCAGAATGACCTGCATCTATAAACGTATCTATCAGCTCTACTTTGTTCTTAGCGAACCATGGCGCAGTATGGTTATCCTGCCATTCTATGCTGCCGTTGCTTTGGCCTACGCTGCTGAAGCGTAGGTATCTAACTCCTTTTTTCATTGGCTTGTTTAATTGATTGTTCAACAATAATATTAGCCATGAAATTTACGAAATTCTGAACCTCCGGGGAAAGCATAGTTTTCACTGGTGCAGTAATAGGGAATATGGTGGCCGGTTGGTTCATATTTTCGTTATTCTTTAAATGCTTAACCCAAAATCAAATCCTATTTCAAATAATTCTATTTGGTTTGTATATTCTATTTTAAAATCTGTTGTTATGTCATTCTCTACTTTAGTAAACTTTCTTTCATTTTTTATCAGCGATGCTTCAAATTTTCCAAAATGCTCAAATAGCTCAACTAGTATGGTGCCGCCGGTGCTCATATAAATGTCAATTCGATTTGCTGCGACCGGGTTGCAGCCAACTTAAAATTTTGCGTTACAGATAATACATGCCTGAAAAACATTGCATCAATTGTATCTACTACAATTGATAGCTCGTGACATCCTTCCAATACAGAACCTTTTTTATGTGGTTTCACATCAGGATAGGTATCAGCAATGATGCGGGTGAGCTTATCTATTTTATGGTTGCTTACTGGCATATCGGTGAGTTTTCTAGTATATACTCATAATTTTTTGTATTCATGATGTAGAAGAAAAATGGATTTCCGGTTGATATTTTAATGCTTATCATTTGAATAAAATTGTTTAGAATCCTTGATTTCCTTAAGCCTGCAGGATTCCCTTCTGCATAAAATGAGCGATATATCAAGTCCTTTATCTGTTCCGGTATGTCACCCAAATATTGATTGATAACCTCACTATTTGTGAAATCCAACTCTTTATACTTTTTTACATCAACATCGTCCAGCTCTAGTATTTTTTCAATTATTACTGTAGCTTCTTGCATAAGTTTCTTTTGCTCTACACTTTTTGGCTCTGCTACTAGCATATCTCTAAATTTTTAAAAGCAACCGGCATTTTCTCCGGAGCTGTAAAAAATTCTGCAAAGCTTTTGAATCCAAAAAACTTTTGGAAAGCTAACAGGTGCTCTACCTTTAAAATAGCTGAAGCTTTTGAAGTATTACACAACTCTTCCATATCATCCGATGTAAAGACTGCTTTTATTTCAAACGCTACAAACTGTGCTACAAGCGCATAGCGGGTTTCGAAACCTTCGCCGTACTTGGCGTACATCAGGTGAACAAGGCGGTAATGTGTTAATGTAGACTCCATTTGCTAGGTTTTTAAAGGGGTTGCAACTTATTTTTAAATTTTATTTCTAAAAAGGACAATGGATTCCTAATAGCGAAAAATATTATCCCTGTGTGGAAACACCGGGAAGATTGCTTGCCATATGAATATTATGAATGAATTTGTATTGCTTTTGACATCAATGCATCATACTTTGCCTAGTATTCGTCACGGTCTGCGTCTGTTTTAAATACCCAATATTCACGGCCTTCCCTTACTTCTTTCTTAAATTCGTTGTGTTCATCCTGTAACACGTGCTCCTGCTGCATACTCCTTAAATTCTTCTCCATAATCTCCAAGCGCATCTTATTCTTAGAGAAGAAGTTTTTAATTTTTTCTTTATTGAAAAATGCAAATGCTGCTGATCGGCTTTGCTGTATCAATATGTCGTTTTGCAAGTTTGCCAGGTCCTGATAGTTGCCTTCTAAAGTCATTTTATTTTAGGTTGTAAAGTTTGTGGATATGTAAGGATGCTATTGATTTTCTCGACATTAATAATGCCCTTTCTGAGTGATATAAGCACCAGTGAGGCGATTGCATCGGGTAGCCTGTCAGATTTGGAACTCTCTATGTTCCATATTTTTTCAAGAGATATTTCATAACCAGTTTCATCTTTATTCATGAACCAGTTAGGGAGGCATTTTTCTACATCTTTAATGCTGTAAGCAGGAAATGTTTTATTGCCTTGCATGGTATGTAGTAGTTGCCATGTATCGGCGTAATAGTTGTCCTGATCGAATATCCTGGTCTGAAGTTCTATTCCATCATGTGCTTTGATTATCCAATCGTATTGTACACAATCGGTAAGACCTGCATCCTTAAGGTATTGACATAGGTTTGGAGATACAAAATTTTCGAAAACCGGATTGTCATTTACTAATTTCATAGCTCACTTTTTTGATGAGGAAATAGTTGTTGCCAATGTTCCTTAATCAGATAGTTGTGCATCTCCATATTCCTTTCTATATACTGGAGTACTACCTGTGTAATGAGTGTATGCGGGTCCAGAATTTGCTTTTCGTTGAGTGCCTGATTTTTCAGTAGCTGTGCCAGGTAATGAGAAGGTTGTCCGATATCTATGAATGACAAACCATCAGTAATATACCTGAACTGAAAATGACGGGTAGCTACCACTTTTACCTTTCCCATAAACCGTGAGTTATACCATAGATCTAACAGACTGCCCGGACAAAACCGCTCGGCATCATACAACTGCACAGTGCTCAAATTTTCGTTGAACAGCTTGCCGTTGTAGTTATTTGTGAAGCGGATTTCCATATTCATTTACTTTAAAAATCGGGTTCCGTAGAAACGGAACCCGCAACCAAAACTAACTGCTTATGAGACCGGTTAACCCTTGATTTGCCCGCCGCGGCCCCGTACCTATTACGTTACGTGGCTGGCGGGCTGCATCTGGGGGTGTTAATTCTTTATTGACCTTACCGTATCCCCTCTCCAAATGGAGAGGGGAATAAGTAAAGCACGGTACTTTGCCGTACTATCGTATGCCACCATACGCAGCTCTTAAAAGGACCCTATTGCCATCTTGCTTGGTCTTGTGCGAAGGAGGGACTCGAACCCCTGTCCGCCAGCCGGCGGATATGACCCAACGAGCTACCGCTGCTCTACTTCGCTGTGTAAAATTGTTCCCCCCGCTATGACAGGGGGAACTCATTCTAAAAAACCGATTTCAAAACCCTAAAAAACAAAACAATGAAAAAACCAAACTACCTATATGGAATGTGGCACCGCCACTTGTTTTTTAATAACTCCCCATATAGGAATATCAGGGAGGTTTGTTCAAAAAAAATCTATATGATCTATACCTATGAGACTCTTTATGCAGCTTTAAAATAATTGCCGCAAAATTTTATGATTTTGCCACCACCGGTTAGCCCGGCTATGGCGCCTTTTTCTTCGTACTCTTTTTCGGCTGCAAACTTTAG
>JANPGE010000090.1:0-3929 GCA_031423805.1 Segetibacter sp.
TTGGGAATGAATCATTCATTTGTATTCTCCAAGTTGGATTCGGCAACTTACAAACCAAGTTTTCAATTTAATAACCGGCCGTTTAACCTGGAACCTATGGATGCAATCTATGGCGATAAAAATGTGTATAGCACCGCAAGAGATATGCTTCTTTGGGATAATGCCCTATATAATAATCGTATTGTTTCCAAGGCAACTTATGAAGAAGCTATAAAGCCGACAAGTTTTGAAAAACCCGGCATTCATAACTATGGTATGGGATGGAGGTTAATGACATTGCCTAACGGAACAGTGGTTTTTCACAATGGATGGTGGCACGGCAACAACAATGTTTTTGCCCGATTAATTGATGATACTGCTACAATTATAGTATTGGGAAATAAGTATAATAAAGCCAATTATTCGGGAATGAAGATTAGTTCTGTATTTAAAAACAGTACAAAAGCTGAAGTTTTGGATCCGCTTGAGTAATTTGTTTTTGTAAAATTGATAAAAACAATTTAGGTCTTCACAGGTAATAACATTACCAAATTTGTTTCTTTTCGGCAGGTGCAATTCAAAAAATTTTGTTTGGTACATAACCAACCTATACATTTGCAACCCAAGGGGAATTAGCTCAGTTGGTAGAGCGCTTGCATGGCATGCAAGAGGTCAGCGGTTCGACCCCGCTATTCTCCACAAAAGTCATCTTTTCAGATGGCTTTTTTTGTTGGGGTAAAAGACTTAACCACAGACAATACCGGAGTGCTGCACAGAGTAAAGGAGTATTTTGAATTATCTTCTTTTTTCTCTGTGAAAACGCTTGTATTTTCCCTGTGGTTAATAATAAAATAAAGCATTGCACATGCTCTATTGTGCAGACTTCTCTTCAATAAACATTTTCCAGTTAGATATGATTCTTTCAAAAGCAAGAAAGGTTCCGAAAGACTCTAAGATTGCTTTTTCCAGAATGTCTGCGAATACAGGTTGCCCATTTAATCTGTTTATATTTAAAATGAGCAACGCAATGAAGTATAAGAAATAAATAGAAAATTTGGCCCGGGATTGATTCATAATTTTATAAGACAACTGCTTGTGTTCATCTCTTCTTATAAAAATATAATCCCAAATGCCAACTACTTTATCATAAAAATAGGCAACTACTAAAGAGGAGATTGTTATTTCGAGGTATATATCTAATGCTTTGGTAAAGTGGTAATGAAAGAGGTCAACAGGTAGCACTTCAAATATTAAAACTGTAATTAAATAAACAATGCCAAAAGAAAGAATAACACTTAAGATTGCAAGTAAAAAGGGATAAAAAGCAATAATCAAAATACCCGGTATCCAAAGCACTTTTAGTAAAATGCGGGCTATTTTATTTCTCTTGTAAATGTTTAGTATCAGAAGTGCTAATACATACAGAACAAGATAATAAAGAAAGTTTTCAAAATTGGTAACCGGCTTTACTAACAACAATACAATCAACCAAACGATCAATAGCACTGAAGATGTTACAATCTTTTTAGCAGAAATATTCCCATCCAAATTATCCGTAAATGCCTTCATTGACCCGAATGATTTTATAATTAATATTCAAGGTAACCAAACAGAAAACAATACAGCTTTGTGTGAGTAAGTACTTTTGTAAATTGCAAATTATACCATTTTGAATTATAAATAGTCCAATCCGGTTTTGGTATAATGCCAGCCTGTCCCGACTTTTTTCGCTATCGTGTGGACACATTTCTGCGGCATACGTTTTTTGCTCCAAAGGAGCATCGTGTTTATAGAAACAGCTATCTACAAAGGTTTTACAGGCTCCGAAGGAGCCTCAAAAACATTCGGGAATCTTATTCTTGCTATAAACACGCCGCTCCTTTGGTGTGAGATAACCAATTTGTTTAAAATTGTGTCAACACGATAGGACTTTCTTTCGGGAAAGTGATAGCCGTTTAGGCCAATACAATTGGACTATTACGGATATCCGATCGTTATTATAACCTGTTTATTGGGTGAAAAAAAAATTGAACAATACAATGTATTTCTCTTCTTAGATTCTAACCAACTTCCATTTACCTCTTTTAAAAATAATTACAGAAGTAATGGTGACGGCTGTTTCTGTAAAAACTATTGCAAGAAACACACCTATTTCTCCAACCTTGCAAACTACTGCCACATAATAAGCTATAGGGATCTGTATTAACCAAAACCAAAAAATATTGATCAATGTTGGTGTTTTGCTGTCGCCTGCACCGTTAAATGCATTCATCATTACCATTCCGACACCATAAAAAATATATCCAAGGCTAATGATGCGTAGCGCCGAAACAGCAGTCTTCATTACTGTGGGATTGGTATTTATTATTCCAACAAAAAAATCAGCACCAAAAAGAAATAACACAGAAACACAACCCATAAATATGGCATTGTATTTAGCTACTTTCCATACGCTCTGTTCAGCCCTAAGAGGTTGCCCTGCTCCCAGGTTTTGCCCAACCAAAGTAGCTGCGGCATTACTTAACCCCCATGCAGGCATTATAAAAAATACAATGATCCTTATAGCAATTCCATAACCGGCTATAGAATCATTGTTGCCAAAGCTTGCCATAATCCTTGCCATTGCTATCCAGCTTGCTGAAGCAACAATAAATTGCATAGTTGCTGTACCTGCTACATTTAGTAGCGCTTTCATCACAACGGGATCCGGAACAAAATCTGTTGCATGTAGTTTTATTATCCCTTTGCCTTTTTGTAAATTATATAATTGATACATCACCCCTATTCCCCGCCCTATAGTGGTTGCAATGGCAGCACCTTTTAACCCAAAATAGTGAATACAAACCGGACAAAGTATAATGTTGAAAAGATTGGCTATCCACAGGCTTCGCATGGCTATTGATGCATCTCCTGCCCCTCTGAAAATACCATTGAGCAAAAACAACAACATGATTACAGCATTACCCGTAAACATTATTTGTGCATAGACTTTGCCGTAAGCAACTATTTCATCAGTGGCTCCCATTAATCTAAGTATGTCATCTGCAAAAAATAATCCTGCAACACTGATTATGATAGAAACAAAAATAGCAAGCAGTATTGCCTGCGCACCAGCTCTTGCAGCACCGGCAATGTTTTTCTCTCCTACCCTTCTCGCCACCATAGCAGTTGCCGCCATGCTAAGACCAATTGCAACAGAATAAACAATGGTAATCATGGATTCAGTCAAGACAACTGTACCTGTAGCAAGAGAAGGATTATCGGTGAGTTTGTTTACAAAAAAAATATCAACCACTGCAAATACACTCTCCATGCACATTTCCAATATCATTGGGATAGCAAGCAGAAATACTGCCCTGCGGATGCTACCCGTAGTAAAGTCCTGATGTTCGCTGTTGAGTGCTTTCTTTATAAAAGAAAAAATACCGGAAATATTTATTGTCCTAGTCATTTTTTTGTTCTTATATTTTTTCCTAAACATTAAATCCTAAGGATGCATTATCCTAAATTTTAAAAATTGCGAAATACTTAATCTTTCAAAATTGTATGGTTACATGGTATAGTCAAATCATTAATTGTACAACTCGACCCCAAATTTTTCACCGATAGTGTGTAAATCTTCCAGCACAATATCATGTATTGGTATTCCATTTTTTAATCTGAATGTTTCCATATCTCTTTCTATATCACCGGGTATAAGTACCTGTGTATGCCCCGGTGTAGGCTTAGCTTTCCTGAATCTATTTATCCAGTTATCCATGTGGTGTTTAAATTCATCAGCAGGTCTGAAAGCATCAATTCGCATAGCTCCAAAGAAATGCCCCAAACCTTCACCCGGCATATCAGGTGGCATGGGGATATACGCAGGAAACGGAGGAGCCCAGGGACCATAGCTTGCACCGCTTAATACAGCAGAGAATATGTCAACAATGCTTCCCAAAGCATACCCT
>JANPGE010000091.1:0-2282 GCA_031423805.1 Segetibacter sp.
TAGTGAAATAAATGGATTGGTGCATTGTAGCGGCGGCGGACAAACAAAATGTATGAAGTATTTACCCGGTACGTTCAAAATTATTAAGGATAACCTTTTTGAACCACCCGCTATTTTTGATATCATACAAAAAGCTTCAAAGTCCGATTTTAAGGAAATGTATCAGGTTTTTAATATGGGGCATCGCATGGAAATATTTGTTGCCGAAAAATATGCTGATAAGATTATTGGGTTGGCTGAATCTTTCAGGGTAAAAGCCAAAGTAATCGGTAGGGTAGAAGCAGCAACACAAAATGAGTTGATATTGAAAGGCGGGTTTGGAGAAATACGTTATTAATACATCATTAGTACAATAGCTACCATCACCATTTTTGTGGGGGGTATGATTTTAGTGTAACTCAAGTAAACAGATAAATCATGTCTCAAAAAAACAAAAAACAATTTGGCATTTGGATGGATACACATCATGCAACAATTGTTGGTAGAGTTGGTGAAGAAATAAGCGATTTTATTGTATTAGGTCATGCTAAAAATGAAGGGGCTGTTACAAATAGTAGTGAAAAAAATGAACACAACGAGGAAAAAACCCTTCAGCAAAAGTTTTTTAAAGAAATTCTGGGACATATGCAAAATGCTGAAGAAGTTCATATCACCGGTACAGGTACAAGTCAGGAACAATTGATGCATTATATGGCAGAAACTCCACAGTATAAAAACACCAAAACATCAGAAAGTACATCAAATAAAATGAGTGATGAAAGATTGCTCGAATATGTTTCTGGTAAATTTGGTTAAGGTGATATTTATATTGAAAAAGTAAAAGCCCTTACAATTAGTAAGGGTTTAGTTTTGTTTTCGAAGGGTTCTGCTATGGAAATAAAAATGATAAAACCATTTTTTGGTATCTAATATTTTATTTCACCATTTATTAATTATCTTTTTAACAACCAAGCCGAAACATCAGAATTTATTTCTATAATGCTATTGGCTGCAATTGTGTTCAAGGCTACTCAAATTGCTGAAAGGTAATAATCTGTTGGTGATAACATCAACAGCGGCATAAATGTATCTCAATGCCTGCTTTCCCTGATGCGTCAATTACTAATGTATCAACCTTGTTTATAGTAAGATTTACCGGTATAGCATTGTTGTTCCTAAATAGGTTTGGCAGTTTTATTTGCATTGCCGGCAATGTTCCTTGTTTGTGCTAACATACAGTTACCGTCAACAGAATTATAGTAAAGTTGAGCTTAGATTAAAACACGGGAATTGCTACAATACTATTTTCTCCATAGTTGGTTCCTCCAACTAATGATAATGAGTTTGATGATAGTATATTAGTCATTTGCACCCATCCCATCCAGTAATAATAACTTTTGTATGCACCTGAAGTATTGTTAATTACAACATAGCCACTCAATAAATTGTAAGGCTGTCCAATACATAAGCTTCCGCTGATTAGCTTGCCATTACCCACTACGTCTGGAGTAACGTTTGTTTGAGGCAGTGCCGGCGTCATTGTTGCTCCGGCTGTAGTACCAAAGCTGCTGTTTGCAAAAAATGTTTTTATAAAAAAGGATCCCGGTTGATTTGCAGTAGTTTGAGTCATAGGAGTTGTTGATGCTCCTAACATCATATTCACCAGAATGATAAATTTACCTGGCGGTAAGGAAATATACGAACCTGTATTGTAATAGGTGCCGGTTGCAGTACCAGGTATTGTAGCTCCTGTACCCATAATACCTAAGGTTCCTTTATCATTACCCCAGCCAAGTACCCCACTTCCATTAGTTACTAATGATTGTCCGTTAGTACCATCCGCTGCCGGTAGTGTATAAGTAACATTAGCCGCCTGTGCCTGTGCTTTAAAAGCAGTATAGTTGGTACCACTTGTACTTGGTTCTGCTATGCGTAATTCAGCAGAAGTGTTGTTGTTATTGTTGAGGAGAACATTACCGTTCATAGTTTCCAGTTTTTGCCCTGGGGCATTTGTACCTATACCTACAAGGCCATTGCCATCTATTCTCATTCTTTCGTTGGTACTTTGGGTTCCACCACCGGTTAAGAAGGCTACGCTTTTAGCAGCAGTACCAGTGCCTATCAGCAGGTTTTGTCCCAGGTTGTACAGATATGCATCGTTAGCGCCACCAAAGTAGTTGGCCGTGTTAGCGCTGCTGTTGATACCCATGTTTACATAGTTGCTTGTTTCGTTACCGTTGTCAGCAGTAGCTACTATGTCAGAGCTTGCACTAACCCCTGCAGAAGCATTTTTAATATTGAAT
>JANPGE010000092.1:0-1781 GCA_031423805.1 Segetibacter sp.
ACCCAAAATAGTGAAAAATTATTTGCTTTAATAATAATGAGGTAGTAAATAAAAGTCAATTATTGTTTTAGGTAACGACTGAAATAGAAGATTATCAGTTACTATTTTTAATCAAAAGAAATAGGCTACCAATAATTGATAACCTATTATCTTGTCTGATTAATTATATTGTATAAATTATTGTACTAAATGTAGATGCTCATTGGAGGATGCGTTTATAGAAAAGTTACCTTTGAACTCATTTGTAGGTAAGGTTACTTAGTGCAATTACAACTTTATGAGCAATTTTGGATAACGTATTATCAATAACTCCAGCTAAAAGCCCCTGCAATTTGCAAGGGCTAAGTTGTGTTTTTCGTAGGCTTGTTTTATTAAAATGTAATAGATAAAAACATTTTTTTACAACCTTATGTTTTATTTCACCATCTATTAATTATCTTATTTGCAACCACCCTGAACCGTCTGAAATAATTTCTATGCTGCTGTTGGCAGCAATTGTATTAGCTGCCGGGCCGGTCAAAGTTGTAAATGATGAGATTGAACGTACTGCAGCATTACGATTAACAATTGTATAAACCCTGTTAGCACAGGTATTAGCGGCAGGTAAAGTAATACTTGCAGTACCTGTAAAATACCATACAGTGGCTGTGTTATCAAGTGTAATAGTAGCCGAACCAGACTGGGTAGATATTTTAGTAGCCATAGCACCATTTACTTCCAATACCGAGGTGGGAATAATTGTACCAACACCTACATTTCCGTTTTGATCAATGCGTATACGCTCTGCCGGTGTTATAGAACCATTTGATACTGTAAACAGACTCATATATGAGCCGTGTGCTGTAGTTGAGAAATTTTCAGAAGTATAAGCTCGTATTGCAACACTTTTTACATCGTTCCAACTCGTTCCATCATAGCCTGCAAATTGTACTCCGCCTAACAGGGTATTATTTACGACAGCAGTTGGAGCCGCACGTGTACCGCCTGATACCTGTAACTGCATAGTCGGGAAGTACCCTAGGTTGTTTGTGTTGTAAAGACGTGTACAAATGTCTGCATTAGGACCACCCGGGTCATCTAATTGTAAGCGATAAGTCGGGTTTGTAACATTATATCCGACGTTTCCGCCACTTGTTACACGCATTACTTCGGTATTGTTCGTTTTCCAAACTAAATCTTTAGCATCAGTGGTACCAACAAAGTTAGTTCCTGGGGTTGTTCCTGCATTACCAGTTGTACTCCATCCGGTAAGTGCCTGTGCTGCCCAGCTTAGCGTTCCAGTACCATTGGTTACCAAAGCCTGTCCGCTTGTGCCATCTGCCGCCGGTAGAGTGTAAGTCAGGTTAGCCGCCTGTGCCTGTGCTTTAAACGCAGTATATTGTGTACCGCTTGTGCTGGGTTCAGCTATGCGTAATTCAGCGGAAGTATTGTTGTTGTTGTTGAGGAGCACATTACCATTCATAATTTCCAGTTTTTGCGCCGGAGCATTGGTACCAATTCCTACGAGTCCGTTACCATCAATTCTCATTCTTTCATTGGTGCTTTGCGTGCCTCCGCCTGTCAGGAATGCGAGTACTTTACCCGCTGTACCAGTTCCCAGGAGTAGGTTTTGACCGAGATTATACAGGTAAGCATCGTTTGCGCCACCAAAGTAGTTGGCCGTGTTAGCGCTGCTGTTGATACCCATGTTTACATAGTTGCTTGTTTCGTTACCGTTGTCAGCAGTAGCTACTATGTCAGAGCTTGCACTAACCCCTGCAGAAGCATTTTTAATATTGAAT
>JANPGE010000093.1:0-5633 GCA_031423805.1 Segetibacter sp.
TGTTCCCTGTGTTGCCTTATAACCTTTGTAGCAACCTACAATACCGATTGTAAAACCATAAACCACTGCTTTGGTAACAGTTGAGAAAATATCTATAAAAGTAATTTTCTCAAAAGCCTTTTCGAAAAATGCGATAAAACTGGTTGCTTCATTGTTGTGCACATTTATAAAAGCACCCATCATAGCAACAAAACCAGTATAGAATGTAAGAATAGGTATCATGAGCGTAGTAGCAACAACGCGGCTTACCACAAGAAATTTAAAAGGATTGGTTGCAGAAACCTCCATGGCATCTATTTGTTCGGTCACCTTCATACTGCCAATCTCTGCACCAATGTTAGAACCAATTTTGCCTGCGGCAATAAGAGATGTTACAAGCGGTGCCAATGCTTTAACAATAGCAATTGCTACCAACGAAGGCAGCCACGAGGTTGCGCCAAACTCTGCAAGTGATGGACGTGATTGTTTGGTGAACACCAATCCGGTTATGAATCCTGTTAATGAAATAAGAAAGAGTGATTTGTATCCTATTTCATAGCATTGTCTAATAACCTCTTTTGCTTCATAGGGAGGTAGAAAGACTTCTTTGAAAAAGCGGGTTGTAAATTTTGCAGCATCAGAAAGTCCGGTAAAAAAACCGTCCACTTGCTTAGAAACAACATATTCATTTGACCGCCTGAAAAGCATAATACTGCTGAATTATTTTTTTTCAGCAGCGAAAGTAAGGAATGGGCGGGTAGAATTAGGAATTATGAATTACGAATTATGAATTGTGAGTTAAGTTTTTTGAGTTATGGGTTGAGAATTATGAGTTATGAATTGGATTAATGCATTTTTTATGAGGTTTAAATGATATTCTTTGGAGTGTTATTTTGTATCCGCATAAAAATAGAATCAAGTTATAGGCTTCGTTTAATAAATGGTGCCAGCATTTTTGCCCAAACATTGTATTCCTTTCCCGAAGGGTGAAGGCCGTCATAAGCTATTAAACTAGAATCTAATGCGGCTAGCCTGCTGCCCTGAGTTATATCTATGTAAGCAATACTGTATTGTAACGTTACTTGCCGGTTAATGGCATTGAACCAATCAATTTCCATACTAACCTGTGCTTTATTTGGGGCAGGAACGAAAGGTGTAACACTGTAATCGGGAATGCTTAAAACGAATACTCTGTCGGGGCGGTTAGCTGAAAGAGTGATGGCCTTTTGCAGGCATTGAGTAAACCTAATACGGTATGTAGCAGTATCTACATGTTGGTATTGGTCATTTACCCCAATGAGCAGCGTTACAATATCATAGCCCGGGGTTGGATTTTGTGAAGTTATTGCAGATAACAGATTAGCTGTGGTCCACCCGGTAGTTGCAATGTATAGGGGACTATCTATTTTGATTTGATCATTACCCAGCAATTGCTTTGTTTGGGAGGGAAATCTTTCACTGTAATTTACGCTCTGTCCAATAGTATAAGAATCCCCCAATGCAAGGTAGGTATAGGTTTTAGAAGTATCGTAGTGTAAAGTGTCGTTTTGATTAGTCGTGTCAACAGGAGGGGTTACTCTGGGTATAAATGCTTTATTTTTTGTACATGCCATTGCAGTACAAATGATAATCATTACCATAGGTATGTATATTCGAGAGGAAGAAATGCGATTCATTATTTTAGTTCTTTTAAATAAATACGCCATTGAGGTATAGATTGTTTTGTGAAATAAATTTGTACGAAAAATTGTTTGAAGAATGCTTAAGTTATTTTTTTACACAATTACAAAGTCTATATTTAAATAATTATTATTCGGAGGTTTATTCAACAATAATATGAGATTTAAAACAATCAATTTTACATTAAATTACGTAAAAATAGCGGAATTGAATTTTACAGGCAGCCACAGGTGTTTTGGTCTAAAAATTTAATTGGATACTACTTAGTTAAAGTACTCAATTTCTTGCTTAAAGATTATTTTCAATATGGATAGGGATGAAATTAAAATGTCAGATCTGATTTATAATCAATGGTATAAAAAGCTACATAGTAGCACAACTCTTAAGACGTGCGACGCCACCAATGCCAAATCAAGGAACATAAGCCGACTTAATAAAAACAATACGAATTAGAAAAACTTTTTAAACTTCTTAAACCTAGTAAAACCGAAACTTCCCACCCATCAAACAACTTCACCTGATTGGTTGTATCCATAAAAACCTTCCTTTATGAAAATTTTGCTGACAGGTGTTACCGGTTATATTGCGCAAAGGTTGCTTCCCGTGTTGCTGCAAAGCGGCCATCAGGTTGTATGTTGTGTGAGGGACAAAAACAGGTTTAACCTTACAAAATATCCTGTAGCAAACATTGAAGTGATTGAGGCTGATTTTTTGAATAAAGAGAGCCTGAACACTATACCCAACGATATAGAGGTAGCTTATTATCTTATCCACTCCATGTCAACCGAAAAAGGGGACTTTGAAAATATGGAGCAGGTGTGTGCAGAAAATTTTAAAGAGTGTATTCAAAAAACCAATGCCCGTCAGGTGATTTACCTTAGTGGAATTGTGAACGAAGCGCATCTATCCAAACACCTGACTTCGCGGAAAAATGTGGAGGATATTTTGGGCAATGCCACGTTTGGTCTTACAACTTTAAGAGCAGGTATCATTGTGGGGTCGGGTAGTGCTTCGTTTGAAATTATTAGAGATTTAGTGGAGAAGCTGCCCATTATGATTACCCCAAAATGGCTTAAAACCAAGTGTCAGCCTATTGCCATAAGAAATGTAGTAGATATACTTACCGGGGTTATTGGTAAAGAAGAAACCTACAACAAAAGTTATGATATAGGAGGGCCTGACATACTTAGTTATAAGGAAATGCTGCTGCGGTTTGCGGCTATTCGTGGATTGAAGCGAAGAATATTTGTGGTGCCGGTAATGACCCCGAAAATATCATCTTATTGGTTGTATTTTGTTACATCTACCTCTTATTCGCTGGCTAAAAATCTGGTGAATAGTATGAAAGTAGAGGTGATTTGCAAACCCAATAACCTGGACAAATTGTTGGGCATTTCTATGATTGACTATGATACTTCCATAAAACTGGCATTTGGAAAAATAGAACAAAACCAGGTGTTGAGCAGTTGGAAAGATGCTCAAACAAGCAGGATTTTTCACAAAGGAATTTCGCAGTTTATTGAAGTACCGGTCAATGGTTGCTTTACTGACATTCGCAAAATGAAGGTGCAAAATGTGGAATCTGCCATGAATAAAATATGGTCAATAGGTGGCAAAAATGGTTGGTACTATGGAAACTGGCTTTGGGGCATCCGTGGATTTCTTGATCAGTTGTGGGGCGGCGTGGGCATGAGGCGTGGCCGACGAAGTGAAGTTGATATTTTTGCTGGTGATGCCCTTGATTTCTGGCGTGTACTATTGGCTAATAAAAAAGAAAAACGCCTGTTGTTATATGCCGAAATGAAACTTCCCGGAGAGGCGTGGCTTGAATTTAAAATAGATGAAAATAATGTTTTAACGCAATCTGCTACATTTAGGCCCCTGGGTGTTTGGGGCAGGTTGTATTGGTACGCAGTGTTGCCTTTTCACGGATTTATATTCAGAGGAATGTTAAGAAATATTGCAGGAATATAGTTTGGAAAAAAGCAGGAAGATTAGTGATTTCTTATAACTTCCTGCTTTAGCTTAATTTAATTTTTATTCAGCATATCATACGACTCATCTTTTAAATGAACCCTTTGCATCAGGTAGTCATTTAAAACTTCATCAGTAAAAACTTCCGCATTGGTTTCTATGCGGTGAATTGAGTTGTTTACATCGTGGTATAAGTCGTGTTGTTGCTAATATAATTATTTTGAAGCAAACTTAGTAGTTTAAAATGTTGAGAAATATGACTTTTATCAACTTTTGAGTTGATTGCTATCGTCTTTAACTTTAAGCACTGTCTTATGGTATAGTTTTTTTATGGATATTTTCTAAACATTACATTATGAAAAAGATTCTTTTTATTGCTATGGTGCTTTTCCTTGGACTTTCTACTACTACATTTTCCCAGGAAAAGGAAAATAAAGTAAAGGTGAAGAAAACTTCTACCGTACCACAAAAGATCCATAATACTTTTAGTAAACATAAAAAGTATAGTGGAGTAAAGGCAAAAGTAAAAGTTGATAAACCATCAACAGAAACAAAAAAAGACTAAATGTAAGGGAGGCTTAGGCCTCCTTTATTATTCAAATATTTTTCAGAAATGTACTGATTTCGGGATAATAGTTTTCAATGTTCTTAAAATTTGAATTTTAGAAGTTTTGAATAATTCAAATTTGTCCCCGCTAAACAAATGTTTGCTACAATCAACCTACATTTGGGCACTTTTTTAGTAATCAATAAAACTTCTAAAAACTATGCCTGAAAAAATTAAAGTAGCCAACCCCGTAGTAGAACTGGATGGCGATGAAATGACGAGAATTATCTGGAAATTTATTAAGGACAAACTCATTCTTCCATACCTGGAATTGGACATTAAATATTATGATCTTGGGATAGAATACCGCGATGAAACCAACGATCAGGTGACTGTAGATGCAGCAAATGCCATTAAGCAATATGGTGTAGGTATAAAATGTGCCACAATTACCCCTGATGAAGAAAGGGTGAAAGAATTTAGCCTGAAACAAATGTGGAAAAGCCCGAATGGTACTATACGTAATATTTTGGATGGTACTGTGTTTCGTGAACCAATTGTAATGAGCAATGTACCACGGCTTGTTCCCAACTGGACTGCACCAATTTGTATAGGCCGTCATGCGTTTGGCGATCAATATAGAGCTACAGATTTTGTAACCAAAGGCAAAGGAAAACTTACTATAAAATTTGAAGGTGAAGATGGAAAAGTAATTGAACATGAAGTGTTCAACTTTAAAGGTGATGGTGTTGCACTCGCAATGTATAATACAGACGAAAGCATTTATGGTTTTGCCCGTAGCTGCTTCAACACAGCTTTGCAGAAGAAATGGCCTTTATACCTTTCTACCAAAAATACCATCCTTAAAAAATACGATGGCCGCTTCAAAGATATTTTTGAAGAAGTATATCAAAATGAATTTAAGGCTGCTTATACCGAAGCTGGAATAACCTACGAACACCGCCTGATAGATGATATGGTTGCTAGTGCATTAAAGTGGAACGGCAACTTTGTATGGGCTTGTAAAAACTATGACGGTGATGTGCAAAGCGATACGGTTGCTCAAGGTTTTGGTTCATTAGGATTAATGACTTCAACTTTAGTTACTCCCGATGGCACTGTAATGGAAGCAGAAGCAGCCCACGGTACTGTAACCCGTCACTACCGCGAACATCAAAAAGGAAGACCAACAAGTACCAATCCAATTGCATCAATCTTTGCATGGACAAGGGGGTTGGAGTTTCGTGGCAAACTGGATAACAATCAGGCATTAATCAACTTCTGTCAAACATTGGAACAGGTTTGTATAGAAACAGTTGAAAGCGGTAAAATGACAAAAGACCTTGCTATTACCATAAAGCCAAATGTTGAGCACGGAAAAGACTACTTATATACCGAAGAATTTTTAGAAGCTTTAGATCAGAATCTGAAAGCGAAATTGGGATAAAATACA
>JANPGE010000094.1:0-50570 GCA_031423805.1 Segetibacter sp.
GTTTGATTGTTTTCTAATAAGGATGCAACAATTCTTGGCAGGGCTAATGAACTACCATTTAGCGTATGAACAAGTTGTGTTTTGCTGTTTCCATCTTTAAACCGGCACTTAAGGCGGTTTGCCTGAAAGTTTTCGAAGTTACTTACACTGCTTACTTCTAACCAACGGTTTTGTGCTGCACTATATACTTCAAAGTCATAGGTAAGTGCACTTGTAAAACTCATATCGCCACCACACAGGCGCAGGATACGGTAGGGTAGTTCTAATGATTGTAAAAGCTGTTCAACATGCGCTACCATTTCATTTAGTATATCATAACTTTTTTCAGGGTTTGCTATTTGTACAATCTCCACTTTCTCAAACTGGTGAAGACGGTTGAGGCCACGTACATCTTTGCCATAACTACCGGCTTCTCTCCGAAAGCATGGTGAGTAAGCGGTCATTTTAATAGGAAGTTCATCTTCTCTCAATATTGTATCGCGATATACATTGGTTACAGGCACTTCGCTTGTAGGAATAAGATATAAATTGTCGGCAGTGGCATGATACATCTGCCCTTCTTTGTCAGGCAGCGAGCCTGTGCCATAGGCGCTTTCTTCATTTACCATAAATGGCGGCAGATATTCAGTATAACCCGCTGCCGTGTTGTAGTCTAAAAAGTATTGAATAAGAGATCTTTGCAGTTTGGCACCCTTGCCAGTATAAACGGGAAAGCCACTGCCTGTAATTTTTGTCCCAAGTTCAAAATCTATTAATTTGTATTTGGTAGTTAGTTCCCAATGCGGTTGAGCATTTTTATGCAGTGTGGGTATTGTTCCACCCTCTTTCACTACCTCATTTTCTTCTGGGGTTTTGCCCTTAGGTACCATAGTTGATGGCAGGTTAGGCAGTAACAATAATTTATCTGTCAGCTCTTTTTCCAGTTTGGCAACTTCGCCTTCCCAATGAGGAAGTTCAGCTATTACTTTTTGAAGATTTTCTTTCTTTTGGTCAGCTTCTTCTTTTTTACCCGACTTCATAAGGTCGCCAATCTCTTTGCTGGCAGTTTTTCTTATATTAAGCCTCCCCTCTACTTCAAGCGTAGCTTTTTTTCTTTCATCGTCCAGGGCTATAATTTCCTCTACCAATTGTGTTTGTGAAAAATTTTTGACTGCAAGGCGTTCAAGTACTGTTTCTTTATGCTGACGTATGTAACTAACCTGTAACATTGTATATAAATATTTGGCGCAAAGATAAGGGAGGGCAGATTTGCCTGAAATGTGATTTATTTTGTAGTGCAATATTAATTCCTGGAAGATTTTGGGTAATAAACATTACCACATATTCTTCCCTACTTTTGCAACAGTTATGAATGTACAAGATGATTTGCAGACCCGGTGGTGGAATCTGGAGGCTAAGTTGGTAGAAAGGTTTGGAAAAAAACCTGATATGGAGGCTATACTTTTTTTAATTGGCCTACAGGAGACTGGTTTTTATCAGGATAAAATTACAAAAGAGCAAAAGCAAGATTTGATGCATGTTTCTGTATGTACCTTACTAAGCCAAAGCGGGTATTATCTTTTAGAGGGTAAAGACGAAGATGGCTGGCCGCATTTTAAACAATTGAAAGAAATTCCTGCTTATGAACTGATAGAACAGGAAAATTTCTTAAAGGATCATATATTATTGTATTTTGAAAAAAATGAATTTTAATGAAAAGCATTTCTTACAAGTCGCTACACACTTTTTTAGCATTTCTTCTCATTGCTAATATTTCTATTGCTCAAAAAAAAGTTACCAAGACTAAAAAAACTATTGCAAGTGATAAAACAATAACAACTATAGGTGTACAAGAACCCTGGAAAATGCTGAATAGTAAAGAAAGGTTGGTTGAAATAACTACTGTTTATGGTGTTTTGGTTGCCCGTTTGTACGATAGCACTCCGCTGCACCGTAATAACTTTGTAAAACTGGTAGAGCAAAAGTTTTTTGATAGCCTATTATTTCACCGTGTAATAGAGGGATTTATGATACAGGGTGGTGATCCTACAAGTAAAAATGCACCAAATGATATGCAGTTAGGCAGTGGTTCTGCACCCGGAGAACGTGTCCCTGCAGAGTTTAAACCATACCTCTTTCATAAAAAAGGCGCTTTGGCTGCGGCCCGTGACAACAATCCCGAAAAGGCAAGTAGCAATTGTCAGTTTTATATAGTTCAGGGAAAACCGATGAATGAACAAGAACTCAATACCAATTACGAAAGCCGAATAAAGCCCTCGAACCCTTCTTTTTCCTACACAAAAGCACAAAAGGAGATTTATGCAAGAATAGGAGGCACACCATTTTTAGATCAGAGTTATACTGTATTTGGCGAGGTAATAAGCGGACTTGATGTAATAGATAAAATATCCAAAGCACCTAAACAAGGTGAAAGGCCAATACCCAATGTAATCATGAAGATTAGGCTATTGAATTAAGTTCGTTTTACTATATTTATCAATTATTTTAACCAACAAAAAGAAACCATGAACTTCCCCGAAAATCTGCACTACACAAAAGACCACGAGTGGCTAAAAGTAGAAGGTAACATTGCAACAATAGGAATAACAGAATTTGCACAAAGTGAGTTAGGTGACATTGTATATGTAGATATAGACAGTGTAGGAAAAACACTAAAAGCAGAAGAAGTGTTTGGAACTGTAGAGGCTGTAAAAACTGTAAGTGATTTGTTTTTACCGGTTGATGGAACAGTTACTGAAGTAAATTCATTACTTGTAAATCAGCCCGAACTTGTAAATACAGATCCGTATGGTGATGGATGGATGATTAAAATGACCCTCAAAAATGAAATGGATGTAGAAGGTTTGTTGTCATCTGATGCCTATAGCCAACTGGTATCTTAAAATAATTTAAAACCGACGATTGATTGATTACGTAATTGAATCAGCTTTCGAAAGTAAACATTTGTTTAACTCCGCTATTTGAATAACGGTATTATATACACAGAAAGCGATTTGGTGTTGTTGTTAAAACAACGCAATGAAATGGCATACAGTTATTTGTATGACAATTACTCCGGTTCCTTGTACGCTATTATTTTAAATATAGTACCGGATAGAGAACTGGCTAACGATCTGCTACAAGAAGTTTTTATTAAAATCTGGAAACAAATTGATACTTACGACCCATTAAAAGGCCGCTTGTTTACTTGGATGTTAAATATTTCACGTAATGCAAGTATTGACGCTGTAAGAAGTAAAAGTTATCAACAAAGTCAAAAAAACAGAGAATTGACCCAACAGGCTGATAATGCAAATAGTGTGCATACCAATACTGATAAAATTGGATTGAGGGCAATCGTTAACAAATTGAAAGATGATTATAAAGTCCTGGTGGAGTTGTCTTATTTTGAAGGATATACACAAGATGAAATTAGCAAAATGTTGAAGATTCCACTAGGGACTGTAAAAACGAGATTGAGGAACGCTTTGATTCAATTAAAACAGGTTATAAAATCATAAGTGGATATAATAGCTTACATAGAAAGTGGAGTAATAGAAAACTACGTACTTGGTTTGGCAAGTGAGGAAGAAAATGCTGATATAATCAGGCTTAGCAGCATTTATACCGAAATTAATCAGGCTATTGAAAGCTTTTCTTCTGATCTCGAATTACAATTAATGTCTAATCCGGCAACTCCCCCTGCCTATATCAAAGAACGAATATTCAATACACTTGATCTGTCAAATGCTTCAAAACAGGACTCAATTACAAGTAATATTACACCTGTCAGAAATATTAAAAGCAATATAAGTAAATGGAAATGGGTGGCAGCAGCGTCTTTCCTTTTGTTGATATTAAGTTCTGTACTTAATTTACTTCTTTATAATCGTTACACCGAAAAAAAAGATGCTTATCAAGCATTACTAACTGAAAAGGAATCGCTGTTTGCAGTAAATAAGCTATATCAGGCAAGTCAGAAGGAATGGGAATTAACATCAAAAATGATGTCTGACCCTACCATGGTAATGATTAGAATGAAAACAATACCCGGTAAGAATAATAAAGATGCCACAGTATTTTGGGATAGCAAAACCAAAGATGTATATGTTATGGCAAAAGAATTACCAACACCAGCTACCGGAAAACAATTTCAACTTTGGGCCATTGTAGATGGTAAACCTGTTGATGCCGGAATTATTGATACATACTGTACCGGAATTTGTAAAATGAAAAATATAACCAAGGCGCAGGCATTTGCAATTACACTTGAGAAATTAGGTGGAAATCCTAACCCAACTATGGAACAATTAATGGTTATTGGTGCTATTTAAAAAACATAGGCCACATATCTTCACCATCCATCTAGTATTATTATTTTAGAAAATGACTTTCCGTCATAATTCCCTTTTATTTTGTAGTGCCTTTAAAAATATTTTAATTAATATATGCGGCTAAAATCTTTTCTGCCCGGTATTATTTGGTTTACAATATCCTGTTACTTGTTAGCTATGCCTGGTGACGATCTACCTGATAATGGTTTTTTTGACATTCCCTTTTTTGACAAATATGTACATTTTGGAATGTTTTTTTTACTGACATTTTTATTTTGCTATCCTTACACGTTAAGTTATAAATCCATAATACTCTGGAGAAAAGTTGCATATAAGATAGCTTTCATTGCAATATGTTATGGAATTACAATGGAATATGTTCAAAAATATTTTGTAGCAGGGCGTTCTTTTGACCTGATTGATATTGTATTTGATATTATTGGTAGTGTAAGCGGGATAGTAGGTATTTGGATATTTGACAAAAAAATAGGCCCCGATAGAAATCGGGGCCGCAACCAAAACTAACTGCTTATGAGAAAATTTGACTACTTTTCGTAATCGTAAAACTATATTTCAAAGTCTGTGCCAAATAACATTAAAGGGTGTTAATATATTCTCTAAACCCATAAAATATTTTTTCTTAACGACAATAAAGTTATTTTATTGTTTTCTATAGAAAAACAAATATTTAGTTAAACATACCTTTTAAGGATCCCATTAATCCACCACCCCCACCGGTAACTGCACCAATAATGTCTTTTATATCAAAACTTTTGTCATTTGGATCGTTTGTTTTCTTTACGAATTTTTCTAAAACAACAGGTATAAGACTTGCGGCTATTCCACCTGCTTTAGATTTATCTAACCCAAATTTTTGCATTAGATTTTCAACAAATCCCGACTGAATATTTTGACCTACAGCAGAATTTGCCACCCCATCACTATTGCCATTAAACAAGCCAGTTAATGCACCAAGATTGCCACCGGCAACTGCATTCTTCAGACCGTCTAGTATAGAACCTGTTGCACCTGCTATAGCCTCATCATTTTTTTCATTAGGAATAGCGGGATTATTAATGATTGCATCTCCTGCATACTGTTTTACTAATTCCGTAAGGTTTTCAAGCATTTTATAAAATTTGAGGAAAATTAAATAATTTCTATGATAGTTACATCAGGCTGATTAATTTAATAAAATATCATTTATAAACCTTTGATTTAATTACTTTGACTTGTCATTTTTTCAGCATTTTCTGCCATTTGCAATTGCTCAATAAATTCCTCAATCTCTCCGTTTATTACTGAATCTAGATTATATACAGTTAGTCCAATTCTGTGATCTGTTACTCTACCCTGTGGCCAGTTATAGGTTCTTATTTTGGCACTTCTGTCGCCTGTACTTACCAGTGTTTTTCTATGTCGGCTTATTTCGTCTTCCTGCTTTCTGACCTGTTCTTCATACAATCTGGACCGTAACATATTCATGGCCTTTTCTCGGTTTCCCAACTGACTCCTTTCTGTCTGACAAACCACAACAGTTCCGGTTGGTATGTGAGTTAATAACACTTTAGTTTCAACTTTGTTTACATTCTGTCCTCCGGCACCACCGCTTCTTGCCGTTTCCATTTTTACATCGGCTTCATTTAAGTGAAAATCTATTTCTTCAGCTTCGGGCATAACCGCTACAGTAGCTGCCGAGGTATGAACTCTGCCTTGTGTTTCTGTATTTGGCACCCGCTGCACCCTGTGCACACCGCTTTCAAATTTTAAGGTTCCATATACGTCTTCGCCCTGTACTTCTACCATAATCTCTTTGTATCCGCCAACTGTTCCTTCACTCTCACTTATTATGGCAGTTTTCCAGCCCTTTTTGCTGCAATACCTTAGATACATATTTAACAAGTCGCCAGCAAAAAGGCTTGCCTCATCTCCGCCGGTGCCTGCCCTTATTTCTAAAATGGCATTTTTATCATCCTGCGGATCTTTGGGTATCAGCAGTTTTGTAAGCTCTTTTTCTAATCTATCCTTCTTTTCCTCCAGTTCGGGCATTTCCATTTTGGCAAGTTCACGCATATCTTCATCGCTACTATTGAATGCTTCTTTGCTAAAATCGTAGTTGGAAAGTACATTTTTATACGCTTCAAAAGGCTGCACAATCTTTTCAAGGCTTCGGTATTCCTTACTAAGTCTTTGAAATTCTTTCTGATTAGCAATAATTTCAGGATTGGTTAATGCGATACCAACCTGTTCAAATCTTCCTTTTATTGCTTCAAGTTTATCTAACATTTATTGATTGTCTGTTTTAATAATTTGATGCAAAAATATTTGAAGCAAAGTATAACTTGAAAAAAATAAAAAAAGTGTGCAATTATTGACCGCACACTTTTTATTTTATAAATGAAAAAACTAAAAGCTACTAAAACGAATTCCAAAACTATAAGGATATTGCTCAAGTGTTTTTTCATGGAGTTTTGTAATAGAATAACTGCCAAACAGTCTGATAGAACCAATGCCTAATTCGCCAATATATGCAAGCCTAAACTGCTCTAAACCGATATTGCCATGCGTTTTATCTTTGCCTCGTTCGCCACTTATTTGTTTGTCGTGGCTGCCTATTAGATAACCGGCACTCATACCTACACTTAGACTAAGCCCTTTTTTTCTGCCCGGAGTGGTATTAAAGTTTAACATAAACGGTACTGTAGCATATCCTGCATAGAGCTTGTTTTTTGTGAAACTTATAGTGTCCTTAAATATATATGGTCGTGAGTCTTTCCCATAATTGATAGGGCTTTCGTAACGGAAATTGAACATTTCTAAACCAAGACCATATTTAAGGTTTACGTATCCTTTTATTAGGTTTATCTTTTGCATTACTAGCCAAACATTTACATTGCTACTTTTGATTGCTCTCAATTTAAAATCATCTTTTGTTAATGGCGAACGCAGATAATCGGTTGTATTAATGTTTGTATAATTGGTTTTGTCATTGGTGTTTGCAAAGCCCAAATCAAATATGAACCAATTAGTTTTTATTTTTCCTGGCTTTTCAGGTTTGTGATTTACACTAAC
The DNA here is from genome assembly GCA_031423805.1 of Segetibacter sp. Classification (GTDB taxonomy): domain Bacteria; phylum Bacteroidota; class Bacteroidia; order Chitinophagales; family Chitinophagaceae; genus Segetibacter. The sequence continues at coordinate 7,386 of JANPGE010000094.1, forward strand.
TTCTGTTGATGAGTTGTCTTCACTTTTTCCCTTGTTTTTTCTGATAATAATAAAGTTGCCAACTTTAATAGTGTCTGTTGTGTTTTGCACTGAATCCGATGAAGTTTTTGTAGCTTCTGATTGGGCAAATCCGGAAATTGTTAGGCATAGGACTGCCAATAACAGGTAAATCTTTTTCATGACTGTTGATTTTGTGTTTGTAAGGATTGATTTTATTTAGAACCGTTCTGTTTCGTTGGTGTTCTTACCAAAAAGCCGGGCAGCTTTTTTGAACAAACTCCTAATTTTATTTTTATTTATAGTTGCTGAACCAATATATAGGTTTCTTTCTTCGTCATTAGTATCTACTTCACGATATACCGTATTGCTCACCAATGAGGGTTGCCCATCTATAGTCTGATTGCTTGCCAGTGAAATAATATCTCTTTGGTTAATGGTTTCATTGCTTAGTTCATTCTTTTTCTCATTGTTTGATTGGAAGGCCACTTCTTCTTTATTATTTTCATTTTTTTGAGTTTCACCTTTTACCAGACTTTGTTGTTGCTCCTCTTGAGTGATTGTAGTTGGTGATTGCAGTATTTGCTTCACCTGATTATTTTCTTTTGTTGTATTTGTTTTTCGGGGTTTATTTACTTTATTTGAAGTCAGCGATGTTTGTTTTTGTACCCCTTCATCCAATGACTTAGGTTGAATTATATCAATTGCTTGTGGTTGAGTATTTACATTAGCAACATTATTTGTTGAGCTTCTATCTATAGTTTTTTCAACAGGTTTATTTGTGCCTGCAACTTGTATGGGTTCTGTTGCTATTGTATTTTTCTGAAATAAACCCCATGACAATACCATTGCTGCAATTATGGCTGCTGCTACACTCATTCTCATCCAAAAAATTGGAATAATCCTTCTTTCTTTTTCGGTTCTGTAAAGTGATTTTTTATCTTTAAATACTAGCCTTTCAGGTATAAGTTTTGTTTTTTGTATCAGGGTAAATTCATCCTGCAATTCCGGATGCTGTAATACAAAACGTTCTACTTCATTTATATCTCTGCCAGTTAATTCATTGTCTGTATATAGCAGAAAGTATGTTTGATAATTTGATAAAGAAATACCGGCTTCATTTTTAAAAAGATGTTCCTTTTCCTGAAAGAGAATATCCTGATTTTGTAAAATAACCTGCTTCAATAGTTCCAATTCTGCTGATAGGTCAGGATTTTGTGCTACAAAGTTTTCTACTGCCAAACGCTCATCAGGCCGCAGTTCACCATCTACATATAGTAGAAAGCATTCTTCGTAATTTTGCCTGTTGATATTCATTTTTTATCTTTTTTGCGGTATTAGAAATTTCTTTTTCCCGGCTTATTATAAAACGTTTTCTCTGCTAACCAAATAATTTCTTAGTGCAAGCCTTGCCCTGTGCAGGTAAACTTTTACCTGGCTTTCATTTAGCCCTGTTATCCTTCCTATCTCTTCGTAATTGTATCCTTCATAATCTTTTAGCATTACCAGGCTTCGTTGTGTTTCATTCAACCTATTAAGCGCTTCATGCAATGTGTGCTGAACATTGTTATTTTGCTGAAAACTTACCCCTTTGCTTGTTTCGCCAAATTCATCTGTCAGGCTAATTCTCTTTGATTTGCGTATGTGATCAATCATTTGATTATAGGCCACCGTAAAGAGGTACGATTTACTTTTATCATTTTCAACAACATCTCTGTGAATCCACATTTTCTCAAAGGCACTTTGTACAATATCCCGTGCATCTTCTTCGTGCCGCAAGTTCTTCACCACAAAGCGATAGACGTTGTCAGCATAAAGGTGTACACATTGGTTATATTGTTGCTCGGTCATTAACTTTTACTGTTCAGTTGGTTGATGTAAGTTATACGATGCAGCCTGAAAATAGTTACAATCAGGATCAATTTTTTTTGAAGAAGTAAAGTTTGCATTTATTTTTATCCTGAAATTTCCTAACACAATCAATAAATTATTAAAATAGTTATACATTTATTATTATTTATATTATGAAAACTAGACTATTCAGCCTATTATTAATTTATGGTTTAGGGTTAAATCTTTTTGCCCAGAATCTACCTGCAAATGGCGGTGGTGGGTACAACACTTTTCAGGAGATTGGAGATGAAATTAGTCCACAACAGCGCCTTTCTATTATTAATATGCTTAAAGATAACGAGCATATTTTAAGAGCTACAGGTAAAGTAAAAAATATACTAAGACCAGAAACCACAGGTTTTGAATGGCCAATACGACAGGCTAATGGATTTAATGATAATGGTTTTTGTGGTATCTCAAACTATGTAGATCAAAACCCAAATTATCCAAACAATGTGCTGGATTACAATTGTGGAAACAGAACTTACGATCTTTCATCAGGTTACAATCATGCAGGAACAGATATTTTTATCTGGCCATTTATGTGGCAGAAAATGGATCAGAATGCGGTTGAAGTTATAGCCGCTGCCTCCGGGACAATTATAGGCAAAAGCAATGGAAACTTTGATCAGAACTGTGCCTTGTGTAGTTCTTCCTGCAATTGGAATGCTGTGTACATAATGCACGCAGATGGTTCTGTTGCGTGGTACGGGCATATGAAAAACAACTCTCTTACCTCAAAGGCGGTTGGGCAAACTGTGGTAACCGGAGAATATCTGGGTATAGTAGGAAGTTCTGGAAATTCCACCGGTCCGCACCTTCACTTTGAGGTTTACACCAATTCATCGTACACAACACTAGTAGATCCATGGGCAGGAAATTGTAATAATCTAAATGGTCTTAATAGTTGGTGGAACAATCAGCAACCTTATAGGGTTTCAACATTAAACAAAATAATGACACATAGTGCACCGCCCAGTTTGGGTACTTGTCCCGGAGCTGAGGTTGTAAATGAAAAGGTTAATTTTTTGAGCGGTGATAACGTTGTGTTTGGTACTTATTACAGAGATCAACTTGCGGGTCAAAGTGTGGTCAATACCGTTTATCGTCCTGACAACAGCATATTTGCTACATGGACCCTAAATTTTACAACTGTTTACGCAGCTTCTTATTGGTACAACACCTTTTATATTCCAACCAATGCCCCTTCAGGCATTTGGAGGTTTTCGGCGGTTTATAATGGTCAGACCTACTCTACTAATTTTGCTATAAATACCATCTTACCATTAAAGCTGATAAATTTTTCAGCATCGAAAAAAGAAAGCAAGGTTGCGCTGAATTTTGCAACCGCCAACGAAGAAAAAGTTAAGCAAGTCAACATTTTAAGAAGTGAAAACGGGAGTAATTTCCTGGTTATAAAAAATATTTCTGCAAAAAATGACATCCGCAACTACTATACGTTTATTGATGAAAATCCCGAAAAAACAAATTATTACAAACTTGAAATTCTCAACAATGACGGCACAAAAAGTTATTCAGACACAAAACTTGTTACGTTTAATACGAGGGGTGAATATCTGCTTATAAATGGCAATCCATTTAGAAATGAACTGCGTTTTAAAATATTAGAATCTTTAAACAATGCGACTGTATTAATTTTTAATGCCAACGGACAGGTTGTTTATAAGAGAAGTCAGTCTTTTATTAGCGGTGCAAGTCAGGTTGTATCAACGCTTAATTTACAATCGGGTTTTTATGAGATAATTCTACAGAATCAATCAGGAATTCTTGATAAAATGATTGTGGTAAAAGAATAATCATATCCAATTTTTGAAGGTACAATAATATTCCTTTTATATTTGGGGTAAACATACGAACGTGATCATTTGCAAATTCCCCTAAGGGAAGCTGCTCTGTACCAACCCCTATCTTTACAACTCTAAAAACGAGCCATCATGAATCAAAAATTTTCTGAAAGAATAGGAAAAGAATTAGCGGAAATTGAATCTGCCGGATTATTTAAAAAAGAAAGAATTATCACCAGCGAACAAGGACCAGAAATAACTGTAGGTGGCAAGCAGGTTTTGAACTTTTGTGCCAACAATTACCTCGGCTTATCCTCTCACCCAAAAGTAATAGAGGCCGCACACAAGGCCATAGATACCCACGGATATGGTATGAGTAGCGTCCGTTTCATTTGCGGCACGCAAGACATCCACAAAGAACTGGAACAAAAAATAGCTTACTTTCTGGGCACCGAGGATACCATATTATATGCTGCAGCTTTTGATGCAAATGGCGGTGTTTTTGAACCATTGTTTGGTGAAGAGGATGCCATCATCAGCGATGCTTTGAACCATGCATCTATCATTGACGGCGTCAGGCTTTGCAAAGCACAGCGGTATCGTTACGAGCACAACAATATGGATGATCTGGAAGCCAAGTTGAAAGAGACCCAACATTTGCGTAGCAGAATTATTGTAACTGACGGCTCTTTCAGTATGGATGGCACCATTGCCCAACTGGACAAAATTTGTGACCTGGCAGATAAATATGATGCTATAGTAATGATAGACGAATGCCACAGCAGCGGCTTTCTTGGCAAGACCGGCCGTGGCACTCATGAATATAGAAATGTAGTGGGCCGCATTGATATTATCACCGGCACTTTGGGTAAAGCATTAGGCGGCGCAAGTGGAGGATTTACCAGCGGAAAAAAAGAAATTGTGGAAATGCTTCGTCAGCGTAGCCGGCCATATTTGTTTAGCAATACAGTGGCTCCAAGTATTGTTGGTGCATCTATAGCTGTGTTAGATATGCTTACAGAAACCACCGAACTTAGAGATAAACTGGAAAGCAACACCAAATATTTTCGTAAAAAAATGACAGAAGCCGGATTTGATATAAAACCCGGCGACCACCCCATTGTCCCTATCATGTTGTATGAGGCAACCGTAGCACAAAACTTTGCAGCCAAACTTTTGGATGAAGGTGTGTATGTGATCGGATTCTTTTTCCCTGTGGTAGCCAAAGGCCTTGCCCGTATACGTGTACAGCTAAGTGCAGCACATGAGCAAAAGCATTTAGACCATGCAATTGCCGCATTTATAAAAGTTGGAAAAGAGTTAGGAGTGATTAAGTAGTAAGATATTAGTAGTAAGTAGTAAGATATTAGTAGTAAGTAGCAAGATGTAAGAAAATCTCTACATTAGTGAAGCACAATAATAAGCACCAAAAAATAAGTTGTGCGTAACCAATAAAAAAACGCTCAAACCATAAAATCTAGTAATGAAATATTTAGTTCTATTCCTCTTTTCATGGTGCAGTTACGCATCCTCATCTTGCCAAAGATACCCCTTTGAGATTACTGGAAAAATTGAGGGAATGGACACAGGTTCAGTTGAAATCTTCAGAGTGGTGGGTGGTGGAAAGTTTACGGAAATATCTTTTATTTCAAAAAAAGCTACAATAGCAAATGGCGAATTTAAATTTTCGGGTAGGCTTACTTATCCACACGCAATACATGCACTTTTTGTCGTCGGCAAGAAAAAAGCTTATACAGAAATGTTCTTTATTGAGAAAGGTAAGCAACATCTTGTATGTTCTATTGACACTATTAATTATAAAACGCCTATCGTAATTGGTTCGAAAGTCCATGAAGAATTTGTTGCTAAATTTATTCCCTCTAATAAAATGAACTCTGATGATTATGACCGCTATTTCAAAGAAGGTGAGGAACTCTCTAATAAGTATAATGGGAAAACACCACAAGCAGAAAAAGATAGACTGACAGATTGGGGAAGAGAATTAGGGAGATTACAGGATAGCATTATTAATAAGTACATTACCCAAAATCCCCGTTCATATGTAGGCTTGTGGCAGCTTATTGAAAGATTTACTTCTAAGGGATATAGGGAAAGTTATGAAGCATCCGCTTCATTATTAAGCAGTTCTTTAAAGAAAACCAAAAGTGGCACTGCTTTAATAAAAGGCTTAAAGGAGGCTAAACTTACAAGTATAGGCAAAACATTCCCTATCATAAATCTTCTGTCAATGGAAGGGAGTCTGGAACAGATCAAACATAAGCCCAAGAGATTTACCTTGATAGATTTTTGGTATAGTCACTGCGGACCATGTATTGCTGAATTTCCTGCACTAAAAGAAACATATGAAAGTTTTAAGGACAAAAACTTAACCATAGTAGGTATTTCAATAGATACTGAAAATGATAAAAATGACTGGTTAAATGCTATTCCAAAGCACGGTTTGAATTGGAAACAACTATGGGATAAGAATGGCGCATTTGCCAAAAGTATCTATGTGAATTCATTTCCAACTACTTTTTTGTTGGATAGTGAAGGAAAAATTCTTTTTAAAAATATTAAACAAACTGAACTTACAAAATTTCTCACTGATAACCTTCAATAAGGTTACGCACAACATTGGTTTCGTTAACCAATTAACCAAACTACTGCACCGTAGGTATCATTCCCCTTATACCCATATCAACTACTTTTTCGCCTTTTAGTGGTTCCCATTTTCCATTAGCGATGTTGTCTTGCCACTCAAAGCTTTTGTTGGTTGATAGAGAAACTACAACCACAATATCATTGGTCTCATTTCCTGTAATTGTAAGTTTTCCGGGTTTAATCTGTGCAGTTACTACACATGAACCTGCAGGAATAGGAGATGTTGCTGCAATAGGATTGACAACAGTGGTTGCCCCTGCAGGCGCCTGTGCTGAATCAAGTAAAGGATATGATGTTCCGCCTACAGTGATAGCCGATTCAAATCCCCAAAATCCTTGTTTACGATTACCATTAACCAATACGGTCTGGTTTTTAATTTTGAAACTTGGGATGTAAGTATTGAAACCAATAAAAGATGCAATCGTTCCTGTATTTTCCTGATTAATATTAAAGCCACTAATAGTAGTATCAACCCGATATTTGACATCATAATTTTGATAGGCTAATGATACCCGTAGCCATTCATAGTTTCCTTTGGTTACAGAACTTATGGGAATAGTATAAAAAACTGATCCATTTCCGGCTTTGTTAGAATTTGAAAAATCTATTGCAGATTCACCGCCGGCAGTTGTTTCGGTCGCCTTATATAAAATGGCCCCTTGCCCAAGCTGTGTTGTTGCAGTGGGTGCCAGTTCAATGTAATGAGCACTCATTTCGTTAAACAACGGGTGCTGACCTGCATGACCCGCAGGCATAACCGATGGTTGACCTAATCCATTTAACCGTTGTTGGGTACTATCAAATTTGAATTTGAATACAAGATTGTAGGTAGGAGTTGTGGTTGATTCTTTTTTACAAGATGCAAACAAAACAATGAAAAGTATGAACACGAAAATTCTTTGTAGCATAAAATAAAATTGTGATTGTGAATATTTTAAAATGAAATGAACCATAAGCAACTTATTATTACCAAATTTCCGCAAAGTCAATAACAGCATTGCATTCATCTTCAAAAGTAAAAGTATAGCTTATGTTTTTGCCCTGCAATGCTAATTCGTAAGCACCTTCTTTATTCAATAAATAAATTTCTATTTCTTCTTTTTGCGGGTCAATAATCAAATAATAGCCAACCTTCTCTTTCTCATAAATACCAAACTTAGTGTGTCTGTCTTTGAGTGCAGTGGAGGGTGATAATATTTCAACCACCAAAGCTGGCGGATAATCCAGATATTGCTTAGTAATACCCTTACAAACTATCAGGAAGTCGGGTTGAATAATAATGTCGTCCGCAATTTTATAATCAGAAGCCTGAAGCGCCTTGCAATGCTTACACTTTTTAAGTGCTATACCAAATTCAACACCTAAATTATTTGCAATATGCTGATGCCTGAGTATGGGTGCAGGGCTCATTGCATAAGGGATACCATCAATAATTTCCCAACGCCCTTCCCATTTTACCCATTCATTATAGGTGTAGTGTGGTAATATTTTAACTGCCACTGACATGTTGCTGATTTACTTCAAATTTAATTCCTTTTTATTAAAAATTATACCGGGCAATGCTCATGATAGTTTTCAATAATAATAGGGTATCGCTCTACTTCAAAACCTTTGTAGTGTTGCCCTATTTCGTCCAAAACTGCTTCTACCTCTTCTACTTCTTTTAATGTTACCAATCGCAGCCTGAATTCTTTTATACCGGGCAACCCTTTCAGATAGTTTGTATAATGTCTTCTCATTTCGTTGATACCAACCACAGGTCCTTTCCACTCTACTGATTTGCGTAAGTGGTTTTTACTAACTGCAACCCGTTCCTCTACAGTTGGCGGCGGTAATAATTCACCTGTAGCCATGTAATGATGAATTTCTCTGAAAATCCATGGATATCCGATAGCGGCACGGCCTATCATTATGCCGTCAATTCCATAACGATTTTTATATTCTACTGTTTTTTGAGGGCTGTCAATATCGCCATTACCAAATATTGGAATTTTAATCCGGGGATTATTTTTTACTTTTCCAATTAGCGTCCAATCTGCTTCACCTTTATACATTTGGCTGCGGGTTCTACCATGAATGGCAAGGGCTTTAATACCCACGTCCTGTAAACGTTCGGCTACTTCTTCTATGTTTTTTGTATCCTCATCCCAACCCAATCTTGTTTTGACTGTTACAGGTAAAGATGTTGATTTCACAACCGCATCGGTTAATCTAACCATCAGGTCTATATCTTTTAATACGCCTGCACCTGCTCCTTTGCAGGCAACTTTTTTAACAGGGCATCCAAAGTTTATATCAAGCAAGTCCGGATTGGTAACCTCCACAATTTTAGCAGCAAGTGCAAGACTATCTTCATCACCTCCAAATATTTGGATTCCTACAGGTTTTTCGTAATCGAAAATGTCAAGCTTTTTACGGCTTTTTATGGCATCCCTTATCAGGCCTTCGCTACTAATGAATTCTGTATACATTAGATCAGCACCGTTTTCTTTGCAAACTGCCCTAAAAGGTGGATCACTAACATCCTCCATAGGAGCTAACAATAACGGAAAACCATGCAGATGAATATTACCAATTGAAACCATAAATTATAAATTCTTTAAAGGCACAAGTAATTGCCAGACTACAATCTGCAATAATTGAGTTGCATCGTATCTTGCGGCACTATTAATTAAAAACGAACAAAAGCAAATTTACAATCTTATTTCCTCCCGTTTATGAACACTTACTTAAAATACCAACCATCGGGTATTCACTTATTAGCTTTTCTTGCATTTGCAGGAGGTTGTTTTTTGCTTTCTTCCATTGTTTCTTATTTCTATTTTCAGGATGTATATGCCATAATGCTTGACAAAACAGCAACAATATCACCAGAAATAATTACGAAATTTAAACTTGCTCAATTTTTCTCAGCTATACTCTCATTTCTTCTGCCGGCTTTGCTTTTTGGTTATTACTCTTCGCCTAAATCATTGCCTTATATTGGGTTACAACCTCATTTATCTTTTAGTATTTTGTTGGCTGTTCTACTATTGTACATCTTTATACAGCCATTTATAGGATATATAGGTTATGTTAACAGTCATCTTCATTTTGGTTCTTTCCAAAAATATATTGATCAGACAGAAGGCCGGTATGAAAGGGCGTTGAAAATTTTTCTTCAAATGCCTTCTTTGAATGATTTTTTTATCAATTTGTTTATAATGGCTCTGCTGCCTGCGGTTTGTGAAGAGCTTTTTTTCAGAGGTGCATTACAAAAAGTATTAATCAGATTTAGTAAAATACCATGGTTAGGCATTTTGGTTTCAGCTATAGTTTTTGCCCTCTTACATGGCACAATGCTAAAAATTATTCCAATATTCTTTTTGGGCTTGCTATTAGGAACTGTTTATTATTTTACCCGCAATCTTTGGTACACCATTACAATTCATTTTATCAATAATGGAATGGCATTAATGGCAGTTTATTTTAGCGAAAAGAGCGAACTTTTAAAAAAAATGTCGGATGATAATTATATGCCGCCCCTTTATATGGCAGTAGCAGGTTTGGGAATAAGCCTTTTAATGCTAAATATAATTAGGAAAAAAAGTAACGAAGTATTTCCTAAATTTATGTCTGACGAGGACAATGATTATATAGCAAGATGAGCCAATGGTATAAAATATTTTCAACACCAAATTTGCCGCAGGCAACTATTGTAAAAGGTATGTTGGAGGAGAATAATGTACCTGTTATGATGGTTAATAAGCAGGATAGCAGTTATCTAAACTTTGGAGATATTGAAGTATATGTACCCGCTCACTTTTCTAATATTGCACGTGATTTAATGGGGAAATGTCTTTTAAATTAGATTTTGTCAGGTGTGGGCAAAACCCATTCTACTACACCATGGGGAATGGCAGATTCTTTTCCGTTGTCTATTATTAATTCCCCCTGCTGATTTACTCCTTTTACTTTTGCTGTAAAATAATTTTGATCCATTTTAAAAGTATTCATTTCACTCAACTTATATAAGTGACTATTATATTCCTGCAGCAATTGGTCTTGTTTGGCATTCAACAACATTTTCCATCTTACATTTAAGTAATGACATAACTCTTTTGCCAGAATTATTGGGCTGTACTCTTTTCCGGTTATTTGCTTTATAGAAACCGGATTAGATAATTCATCCGAAAACAAAGTTTGGTTAATATTTAAACCAATACCGGCAACTGTATATTTCCAATTTTTTCCCTGTAGTACATTTTCTATTAATATACCGCCTGCCTTTCTGTCTTTCCAATAGATATCATTTGGCCACTTTATAGACATATCATCTTTTACTAACATGGTACAAAAATCAAAACATGCAAGGGCAATAAAGGCACTTATAACAAACTTATTATCAATAGATAAGGCATTGGGCTCCAAAATGCAGCTTAAAATAATATTATCGCCGGGTTGAGCGTTCCAAATCTTGCCTCTTTGACCTTTTCCATTTGTTTGATAATGCGCAAAATAGACTGTACCGTGTTCTGCCATTTGAGCCTGAATTTGGCGCATGGCATAGTTGTTGGAACTGTCAACTGTGCCTATTTCTATGAATGGAACGCCAATTGGTGTTAAACGTGGCAAAGAATCATTATTTTTGACAAATATAAATCGTACTGGCAAAGCCTGTAAAACTATATTCAAAAAGAGGCGTTATATCCTATTCATGACTATAATATTGTTCATTTAAACATTTAATATTATTGGAACCATTATCATTATTAGCAGCCCGTAAAAAAAATCCGGCTACAAAACTTACCAGAAACTCTAAGCTTTTTAAGACTATTATTAAAGCAATTCAGGATAAGAAAGGCGAAAAAATAATCTCTCTCGATTTGCGTAAAATACATGAGGCTGTTTCAGACTTTTTTATTATTTGCGAAGCAAGCAACCCACAACAAGTAAGGGCTATAGGTGAATTTGTGGAAGAAGAAGTTAAGAAAAATTGCGACGAACTTGCCTATAAACATGAAGGGTATCAGGCGCTTCAGTGGGTGCTTATAGACTATGTAAATGTTGTGATACATGTTATGATGCCCGAATCAAGAAAATTTTATCAATTGGAAGAGATGTGGAGTGATGCCCCGTCTGAAGAACACTTAGGATAATTTAAAAAAATAAAAATTAATTAAAGAAGCTTTATCTACTTTATATAGATAAGAGAACCATGGCACAAGACGAAAAAAAAATAAAAAAAGATTTTAGAAATATTCCGGGTTTAACCGGAGGTGATGATAAACCTTTGAAAAAAGGACCCAAATTCAGCATTTATTGGATTTATGCAATTATTGCAGTCATTTTAATTAGCGCAAACCTAATTAATTTGTCTCCTGATGCTCAAAAAACCACCGAATTGGAATTTCGTCAAAAAATGCTGGCACAAGGCGATGTTGAAAAACTCGATCTCATAAAAAACAAGGAAATGGTTAGGGTTTTCATCAAAACTGATAGCCTGAACAAGCCTTTTTATGAAGGAAAGATTAAGAAAACATCTACCGGAGTAAACAAAGGCCCTCATTTTGAATTTACTGTAACTGATTGGGAAAGTTATAATGCAAGCCAAACACAGTTTTTTAAAGATACCCTTGCGAATTTTCACGCAATTGCGAAAGTGCCTGAAAATGTAACAAATGAAGGCGAATGGTATGGTCCGGTATTAAACACCTTTGTTACTATAGCCCTATTCGTAGGTTTGTGGATTTTGCTTATGCGCAAAATGGGCGGCCCATCAGGTGGTGGTGGCCCGGGTGGTATTTTTAATATTGGTAAATCAAAAGCCACTTTGTTTGAAAAAGGAACAAGAGTAAACATCAACTTTGGAGATGTTGCAGGTCTTGATGAAGCCAAAGTAGAAGTAATGGAAATTGTGGATTTTCTAAAAAATCCTAAAAAATATACCGCACTTGGAGGCAAAATTCCAAAAGGTGCATTGCTTGTTGGCCCTCCTGGTACAGGTAAAACATTGCTTGCTAAAGCTATGGCGGGTGAGGCACAGGTTCCTTTCTTTAGTCTAAGTGGTAGTGATTTTGTTGAAATGTTTGTAGGTGTTGGTGCAAGCAGGGTAAGAGATTTGTTTAAGCAGGCAAGAGAAAAAGCACCATGTATTATCTTTATAGATGAGATAGATGCAATAGGCAGGGCAAGAGGCAGAAATGCAATTATGAGTAATGATGAAAGAGAAAATACCCTAAATCAGTTACTTGTAGAAATGGATGGTTTTGGTACAGACATAGGTATCATCATACTTGCCGCTACCAACAGACCTGACGTATTAGATACTGCATTGTTAAGACCGGGTCGTTTTGACAGACAAATAAGTATAGACCGACCAGACGTAAAAGGACGTGAAGCAATATTTAATGTACACCTGAAACCTATTAAGATTTCTGAAACCCTTGACATACATAAACTTGCTGAACAAACACCCGGTTTTGCCGGTGCTGATATAGCTAATGTATGTAACGAAGCTGCATTGATTGCTGCCAGAAAAAACAAGGATTCTGTTGATATGAGCGACTTTCAGGATGCTATTGACAGGGTAATAGGTGGATTGGAGAAAAAGAATAAAATAATCCTCCCTGAAGAAAAAGAGATTATTGCCTATCACGAAGCGGGCCATGCTATTTGTGGATGGTTTCTTGAACATGCCTACCCGCTACTTAAAGTTACTATTGTACCAAGAGGTACAGCAGCATTAGGTTATGCACAATACACTCCAAAAGAACAATATCTGTACAATACCGATCAGTTGTTTGATCAGATTTGTATGACCCTGGGTGGCAGGGCTGCTGAAGAAATATTCTTTGGTAAAATATCTACCGGCGCAAGCAATGATTTGCAGCAGATTACCAAAATGGCTTATTCTATGGTAACTGTATATGGTATGAATGATAAAGTAGGCAACATAAGTTACTATGACCCAAGTCAGGACAATACCTTTACCAAACCATATAGCGAAGAGACTGGTAAAATGATAGATGAGGAAGTAAGGAAGTTAATTGCAGGTGCTTATGTAAGTACCAAACAATTGCTTACAGAAAAGAAAGCAGAAGTCGAAATACTAGCCAAGCAACTGCTGGAAAAAGAGGTGCTCTTTCAAAGTGACGTAGAGGCACTGATTGGTAAAAGACCTTTTGAGGAAAAAAAGCTTTTAGATGTTATTGCTCACAAAGACAGTAATGCAGAATTAAGCGCCCCTCCTGAAAAAACCATTGTTGATTTTTCTAATAATAGCTGATAAATTGTAGCACAATGAGCGTTTCAACCGCAAAAGAAACAATTTTAAAAAGTATAAGACAGGCGCTGACACATCCGGCGCCTGTTCCATTTCCCCAATCAGAGGGAAACAATAGTGTTTTTCAACCTTCTCAAAAAGAGCTTGAAATTGAATTTGGAGAAACCTTTACCAGTCTGTTGGGCAGGTTTTCTTTTTGTGAAAATGAAAAAGAGCTTGCAATACAACTTCAAAAGCTGAAGGATGCCCACAAACTGAAAAATCTTTATTGCAGCGAAGTAAAGGTAAAAGAGATGCTAAAACTTGCAGGTTTTGAAAGCGAATACACAACAGACCTTACCAATTGCAGTGCAAGCATTACAACCTGCGAGTCTCTTGTGGCCCGTACAGGAAGCATATTATTAAGCTCTGCTACCGAAAGTGGAAGAACAGTTAGTGTGTATGCCCCCATACACATTTGTATTGCTTATACAAGTCAGTTGGTGTACGATATAAAAGATGCCATACAACTTATTAAAGAAAAATACGCCGGTAAATTACCCTCTATGATAAGTCTTGCTACAGGCCCAAGCCGTACAGCAGACATTGAAAAAACATTGGTAGTGGGTGTGCATGGGCCTAAAGAGGTGTATGTTTTTTTGGTGGATGATGTGAAATAAAAAACGATGTACTCGTAATTCCGTTTGATTGCAGGGAAAATGGGACAGTCATTTCAATTAAATGTATAAGTTAGCTGTAATTATGAGACTGCCATTCATAATACTTACTCTATTGTTTTCCTGTTCCGGGACAATAAATAAAACGAAAATGGGATTTACAGAAACTGAAAAATTAGAACAATTGGATTTAGCGTTTAATGGAGTGCCAAGTAAATATTATCCAGCCGGACGGAATGAAGACATTAAATATAATTTCTTCCTTGACCTTGAGCATGGATACTGTGAGACCGCTGGAAATAGAATTCACTTATATGCTGACTCGACAAGATGGGCTATCGTTTTTGAAAAAAGTGGTTATCAAAATCGTGGAACATCTGCTGAGATAGAATTGGATTATGTTGGAAATTGTATTGACTACCCAGTTGATAAATATTCCGATAGAAATTACATAACAAATGCAAGTAATGTTTTTTTGATTGACCCAGAGGAATACGAACGAATTGAAAATAAAGATGGTGAAGAAATGGAAACCTTTGAGCTTATTGGACAAAACATAAAAAAGATTAAAGTTCGTGATAAATTTATTCCATTTGAAAGCGATTTTAAAAAATATGAGAAAGTAGGAATTAAAATTAGAGATTATGATAATCCTAAAAAATTAATAGCTTTTGAAGATTTCATCAGATATTTAAATGAAACAAATCCTGCTATTATTAGCGCTACAGAAGATGACATTAAAAAGCATATTCAAATAGATATTCCGAAACTTATGACAATTAATGAATTTCATTTTATAAGTGCATATGACAAAACAAACCCGCCAAGCAATCAAGAAACTTACCAGTTGATTGCAAGAATATTAGTAACAAATGACACTACTAATTGGAAACCGACACAGCAAGCAAACAATCATTGGACAAATTGGGAATCTGGAAATCTATGAAGCGAAGAACAACTAGAGCTAACCGGAGTTTGGCGTTATTGGGAATTGGAAAATGCAAAATTGAAAATATCTTGTATTGATGTGCGACCCCACAAAAATTGACGGGACAGGTTGCCTTCTCCTAAGCCCAATCGTTGACCAAATGCCCGTTACACAAAACTCATTCTTATTCCAAAAACTATAAACTTCTTTATCTTTATACTATGGAAAATATTCTAACCAACATTTTTGTTTACGGTTCTTTACGAAGCGGTTTTCAAAATCCCGCTTATGGTTATATCAGTAAACATTTTACACTTACAGGCCACGCCAAAGTAAAAGGAAAGTTATATGATTTAGGAAGCTATCCTGCTGCTGTTCCTACAGAAGAGGAAAGTTATATCATAGGCGAACTATATGCCCATAAAAAACCGGCAGAATTTTCGTGGGCAATTGGTCAGTTGGATGAATACGAAGGGCTTACACCTGACGAAGATGATGTACAGCTATATGAGCGAAAAAGAGTAACGGTATATTGTAATGATACAACCACAGAGGCTTGGATATATTGGTACACCGGTCAGATAGATGATCAACCTGTTATTCCATCGGGTGATGTGTTTGACTTCATTCATCAGAAAAGTAAACTCTGAACTGAATGCAATTAGCCTCCGGGAAAAAAATATATTTTCTTTCAGATTTTCATCTAGGTTCTCCTGATTATGAAAGCAGCCTGAAGAGAGAAAAAAAAATAGTTTCCTTTCTTGACTCCATAAAAGAAAATGCAGCAGCAATTTTTATTGTTGGTGACATGTTTGACTTTTGGTTTGAATACAGACATGTAACGCCCAAAGGTTATGTACGCCTGTTAGGCAAACTCGCCGAAATTACCGATAGCGGCATCCCCGTTCACTTTTTTGTTGGCAATCATGACATGTGGATGCGTGGCTATTTTGAAAAAGAATTGAACATACCTGTGTATTTTGAGTGTAAATATTTTGAATGGAATGGGGTTCGTTTTCATATTGGTCACGGAGATGGATTAGGGCCACACGACCATGGATATAAAATGATGAAAAGTGTATTTAGAAACCCTGTTTGTCAGTGGTTGTTTGGTTTACTTCACCCTGCAATAGGGATAGGCTTGGCAAATTTTTTCAGCAGAAAAAGCAGAAAGAAAACCGGCAGCAGCGATGAAGTTTTTTTGGGAGAAGAAAATGAATGGCTGGTAATATACAGCCGTCAGGTATTGGCAAAAGAGCATGTTGATTATTTTATTTTCGGTCATAGACATTTACCACTTGATATAAAACTTACAGATAAGAGCCACTATATTAATCTTGGTGACTGGATAAAGTATTTTACCTACGCAGTATTTGATGGAAAAAATACTGAACTTAAAACCTACACCGATTGAGATATTGCTTTGTCATATTTTTTTCCTTCTGCATCTTGTACGGCAATGGACAGGACAGCACCTTGAATACTTTGCTAATCAAAACTATTTATGGTGATATTCATGATTTTGCAGTAGATAATATGGATAATATTTATCTGGTGCAGTCAGGAAATCAAATAAAAAAAACAAATTCGAAAGGGGATTCCATAGCTGTTTATAATGATGTAAAAAGGTATGGCAACATTTATTCTCTTGATGTTACCAACCCTTTGAAAGTATTGGTCTACTTCAGAGATTTTTCAACAATTGTAGTATTAGACAGATTATTAAATGTAGTTAACACCATTGATTTACGTAAGCAAAACATACTTCAGTCAAGTGCAATAGCAAGCAGCTATGACAACAATATATGGGTGTATGATGACCTGAACAGCAAACTTAAAAAAATAGATGACCTCGGAAAGGTTTTGTTGGAGTCAACCGATTTCAGACAGGTATTTGATCCCGTTCCTTCCCCAACAGCTATGTATGACAGAGATGGCCAATTGTATATGTATGATGAAATAAAAGGGTTAATTGTATTTGATTATTATGGTGGCAGAAAAAATATTTTTCCAATTATACATTACAAAGACTTGCAGGTAATAGATAATAAAACAATAACCGGAAGAGATAGTAACTATATCATGGTTTATAAACCTTCTTTATTGCAAATGTTTAGTTACAAAGCGTTTGATAATCCTAACAGGTTTTCTAAAATAAACTTCAACGGCAGCAGGCTGTATTGTTTGGATTATAACAACAGAATGGAAATTTATCAGGTAATTCGTTAATTGCAACTTTCTATTTCGTTACCTGATATTGCCCAGAAGAATTGGAAAAAGAAATAATCGTAAATTATTCAAGTTTGGTTTTCAACATTAAGTAAACATTGGTTTAACTTTGCTAACCAATGAAACTTATTCTTGATAATGATTCTTTAACGGAAGATTTTTTTGCAGACACCCGTTTAATTGGAATTATGGCTCCTGTAAAAAACTACTACTTCTGTTGGTTGCTCAACAGCATGTTGGGTTATTGTTTCAGATTAGATACAGATATTGATAAACCTCTTCGAAAGAAAAAGCGTCAGTATAATTTTTCGGTTTACAGCCACCACGAAGATGATTTTTTGAAATATTATTTGTTTCATAACCATTGTGATGGGGAGTATCTGCTTCCTGAATTCAGAAATATTGACTTTCTATTACTAATGAAAGGTGATTTGGTTGAAGACCTTAAATGCAATGATGTAATTACCTCTATTAAGAATTTATCACAGGTGCAAATGGTAATAGAATTGACCCACGAACAAATAAAAAATAAACAACACCTTGTATTCTAATTATCCCTCAAACTACATGGGCTTATTCAATGTCTTCCAAAGCAAATCTTTCAATTCTGTTAACCCCTGATTGGTTAATGATGAAATAAACAGATGTGGAATATTTTCAGGCATTTCTGCAGATATAGCTTCTTTTAATTCCTGATCGAGCATGTCACTTTTACTAATTGCAATTATAAAATCCTTTTGCAATAATTCAGGATTGTATTCCTTTAATTCATTGTAAAGAATCTCAAATTCCTTTTTATGATTGTCGCTATCAGCCGGAATTAAAAAAAGCAAACAAGAGTTGCGTTCTATATGTCGTAAAAAACGGTGACCTAAGCCTTTACCTTCTGCTGCACCCTCTATAATACCGGGTAAGTCTGCAATGCAAAAACTTTTGCTATCTCTGTACTCTACCATACCCAATTGTGGTGTTAGTGTAGTAAAAGCATAGTCAGCAATCTTTGGTTTTGCAGCAGTAATTACTGACAATAACGTCGATTTACCCGCATTTGGGAAACCTACCAAACCAACATCTGCCAATACTTTCAACTCTAATACTTTCCAACCTTCAGAACCGGGTTCGCCGGGTTGGTGATGCTCGGGTGCCTGATTGGTAGGTGTGGCAAAGTTTGAATTGCCCAATCCACCTCTTCCTCCTTTTAGCCAGATTTTCTCCTGACCATCTTCCAGTATTTCTATTTCTACCTTACCCGTTTCTTCATCTTTGGCAATAGTACCCAAGGGAACTTCTATGATAATGTCTTTTCCTTCGTGTCCTGTACTGTTGTTTTTACTTCCATTTTCACCATCATCTGCCACTACATTTTTGTAGTATCTAAGATGAAGCAAGGTCCACATTTGGCTATTGCCCTTTAAAATTATATGTCCGCCACGGCCGCCATCGCCACCATCGGGGCCGCCCATAGCGGTTAATTTGTTGCGCATAAAGTGTCTGCTGCCTGACCCACCATGACCACTCTTGGCAAATATTCTTATGTAGTCAATAAAATTTGATTTCTCCACGCTGCAAATTTAGTTTTTTGTTTACCGTTTTGTGTTTTCATTTATAATTATTGGCATTGAAGTTGACCTTAGCCCCTTAAACTATTATTAATCCCTACCTCCGCTGCTTTGCTTACTATTAAATTTTTGTGAATTAGCGTAGTGTTCGAAATAATAGAGATTAATTTTCCGTTACAAAAAAAATAAGAACTCCATGAAGTTTCGAATTGCAGTTTTATCTCTCATCACAATCATTTTTGTTACAAATACCTCATTTCACGATGATGTTTATAGCAAAAGTGCATACTATGTTGTGATTGATAAAAGCGATTACGAAATGAAAGTATTTGATAATGAAGGTTGGCTGATAACTTATCCTATTGTATTTGGAAATGATGATCAGGGGGATAAACTGGTAAGAGGAGATAGAAAAACACCCGAAGGTACTTTTACCATTATCAGTAAGAAGATTCATAACAAATGGTGCAGATATATGGGTTTAGATTACCCTACTGCTGCTGATATAGAAAAATTCAGACTCCGCAAACAACAAGGCATCATTTCCCCAAATGGTGTTCTAGGTGATGGCATTGGTATTCATGGCATTTGGCCACGTGAAGATTATGCTATTGACCAATACCAAAATTGGACAATGGGTTGTATAAGCCTGAAGAATGAACATATAAAAGAGCTTTACAACTTATTACCTGTAGGCACCCGTATTACTATCAAAGAATAATTATTGTTACCTCTCCTCTAAAAATGCGGCAACGGTTTTATTCCACTTTTCGGGTTCTTTATATAGCAGACTTTCATGGCCACTTTGTTCGTATATCACCAGCTTTTTGTTTATAGATGACAAATTGGCAAAAATTGAATCTGTTTCAGCTTCAGTAACTCTTTGATCCTTTCTACCCCATTGAAATAATACCGGCGTATGGACTTGTTTGGCATAGATATATGGATCATGATTAAAGCCCCAAAAGCCTTGTTCTACACCACCCCAAAATGTAAGCATGGTACTTAGAGGTTGTGCGGGCAATCCCATTATTCTTAATCTGCCCTTTACTGCATCTTCAAGTGAGGCAAATGGCATTTGTAAAATAATTTTTGAAGGTTTTATTTCAGGGTAATCTGCCATTGCTTTCATAATGGTAGCAGCACCCAACGAAACACCCCATAAAATAATATTCTTGTCGCCTTTTGAAGCAACAAAATCATATGTAGCCTTTACATCTGTAGCTTCATAGTAACCAATTGTACATATATTACCGCTGCTGTTGCCATGTGCCCTAAAGTCAACCAGGCAAACATTATAACCCATATCATGAAACACAAAACTTTCTTTTGCAACACCAGCTCTGTTACCCGCATGTCCATGAAAAAGTATAATAGTTCCTTTTGCACTATCGTGCGGTGCATACCACCCCTCTAAGTTTATACCATCGGTAGTATTTATTTTAAATGTTTGATGTGGTAGTGGATAAGAATCGGTGACAGGACTTCTAGGGTAATCCACCCCAAACATGATGGCTTCGGTTTTTTCAATACCGGTCATTTGTTCAGGTTTCTTTATGATTACTTCTTTAGGGGGATAAAAGTGACTGAATTTATAAGCATGAAACGCAGCCATTACGTTAAGTAAAACAAATAAGATTAAAATTAAAATGCCTAAGTATCTAAGTACCTTTTTCATGATTACAATTAATTACTTTTTCGAAATTAAAGATAATAAACATGAATACAAGGCTGCTTCAAAATCAGTTAATTATCATTTAATAATATCCATTTATTATGGCCAAAATAATCCCAATTCACTGATGCAAGATCAACGGTGGTATCTATCAGTAGTTTATATGGCTTATAATTTAAACTAACATTACTATGTGCATATACTGCTACATTCAATTTTTGTAAAGCATATTTATTTTTTAAAACCCGAGCCGCCTGCCATGTTACATCAGGCAAAACTGCAACTTCTCTCAAAGATTCTTTATTTATAAATGTTTGTGGTTCTATCTGCCATACACTATCGGTATTCTTGTTTTTTACAGTATAATACATATTGCCCCTTTTAGATCTAAGCATCATTTGCCATGCCATTCTGTGCCCCTCCTCTGTCCAACTTACCGGCCCCTTAATAAGTAAGTGCCGGATTGGTAAAAAAAGCTGTAATGCAACATACACAGCTATTACCAGGTTTTTCAAAGACATTTTACTATCAGAAATTTTTGGTTGCATACCTTTTATATTTTTTGAATGCAAAACCTTATCAAAATAAGAAGCAGGGAAAAAAAACACAGAAAGACTAACTGCAAGAAATGGAAATGAGCCTATTTGAAATACTAAACCGTTGAACAAATGAAAGGCAATTAATATAACAAAAACAACATTTCTCGTTTTGCTGTATAACAATCCCGGAACTACCAAAAAGTCAAACATTATTCCTCCATAAGCAATTAACCATGGCATTATTGGGTTTCTAAGAAAATGACCAATGTATGGTGTTCCGGTTTTAAAGGGTAACCAAAATTTAAGCGGTACTGCATGAAGCCAATCATTATTAAGTTTTGCAATTCCTGCAAAAAAATACATACATGAAATTTGAAAAATGAAAATCCACAACTGCCATCGGAAGAAATGGCATGTGCTAATTTTAGGATTTATCTTTTCATCAAGAGCAAACCTCTTGTGGGCAGGCATAAAAACCATAAGCCAGCATAACAATACCATAAGGTAGTAATGATTATTATAATTGGTTTTGCTGGAAAAATAAACCGCAGTCCATAAAATAGAGAGCATTAATATGGACAACCTATAATAAATACCAATAGATACCATTAAAGCCAGTATCATCATTATTATAAAATAATAGTACATAGCAGACCCATGCAGTACCCGCAACCATTCAAAACCCATAAAAGTAAAGCCATATCCCGGAGATACATATAATTTTGTAACCATGCCGGTTTGTAAAGAATAAATGCATTGGCCAGCCATTACTAACCCAAAAAGTATTCGAAAGACAATTAATGGGCTGTTATTGACAGGGTGCCATAAAGTGTTTCTTGTATTCAGGGGTATTATTTTTTACCATTAAAGATAGCACTAAGGCAGGCACTGCCAACTAATAGATATTGAATACCTATAACAAGAGGATTTGTTGAGAATTATTGGTTTTAATACAAAACGTTAGGCAAAAGTTGCTTGTTGAGCTAATACTTTTCTTATTACAGAAACCATTTTTTCCCCTTTATCTTTTATCTGTTCCTCTGTCCATAACAGGCTTATAGCGGTTGATATGCAACGGCTCATTATAGAATCACTTACAGGAAATGATTGGGTAGCGAATGACTTCAACTTTTCAGTCACTTCCCGGCTTTGGCCATTTAAGAACGCTGCATTTTTAAGATGATCCCACTTGCTTATGTAGTGCCAGTTATTTTTAAACCAATAAAAATTGCCGGCTAATATTCCCTGTGCTTTCATTTCCTGCACAAATGCATCGGTCATTTCAGCCGTTGGTAAAAACCAGCTTAAAAAACTACAGCTATCACCTTCAGGATCAGGTACAGTTCTGAAAGTAATTTCTGGTATAGTTGATAATATTTCTTTTAAAATGGTTTGATTTTTCTTTTGGATTGCAAGAAAATTTGAAAGCTTTTTTATCTGCGCCAAACCTACAGCTGCATGCAATTCACTTATTCTGAAATTATATCCAATAAAAGGATGTAGATCAGCACCACGGTCTGCACCACCTAAATGGTCGTGCCCATGATCCGTATAGCCGTCGCATTTGGTATAAATGTCTTTATTGTTAGTCATTACCACACCACCTTCGCCACAGGTAATTGTTTTTACAAAATCAAAACTGAATGTACCTGCGTGGCCAATAGTCCCCAACATTTTTCCTTTATAGGTTCCTCCAATGCTTTGGCAGGCATCTTCCAACAATATAAGATCATTCTGTTCGCAAATATTTTTTAGTGCATCCATATCTGCCATACTGCCACACATGTGTACCGGCATTACACATTTAGTTTTAGGAGTAATTGCATTTAAAACCGCTTCAGGGTTAAGCGTCAGAGATTCATCTATATCTACCAATACCGGGATGGCTCCTACACTTATTACGGCTTCAAAACTTGCCACAAAAGTAAAGGAGGGCATTATCACTTCATCTCCGTAACCAATACCTAAGGCAGCCATTGCAGTTGTAAGTGCTGCAGTACCACTACTGGTAAGTTGGGCATAGTTGCAACCAAACGTTGTACAGATTTCAGCTTCCAGTTCCTTAGACTTCCATTGCCCTTTTCGGGCTGCATCAAAACCATATCGCATCAGGATACCTGTTTCCAGTACATCATTTACTTCTTTACGTTCTTCATCACCCCAAAATTCAAAGCCTGGCATATAGATATTTTTTAAAGAACAAAGCTAATACGATATTGTGATAGTGCGATATGTAGGAATTGTGAAAATCAATAAAAAACTAATTACAAAAAAAAGCAGCCAAATAATTGGCTGCCTTTTGATATAAATTTAGAAAAATAATTATTGAATTGTAACCGTCTGTGCACCTTCATCTAAAGTGACAGTGTAAGATCCGGCAGTAGTGGGAGTTTTAAAATTATCTCCTCCTTCCCACTTAATTTTCTTTGCTGTTCCGGTAGCCTGGCTTTGACCACTATTATCCTCGTAGTCAAAAGCACCCCATGCATCTCCGGCTAAAAACTTAATGTCTTTATTTGCTTCGAGATTAAGGGTTATTTGCCATTTGTTGTTACCTATGTAGGTCATTTCTGGACTTACTCCGGGTGTCCATGCAGCAACTCCTGTAATACCATCGCCCACTACTCTCATTTGAGTTCCGTCACTCATGTAATATTTGGTATTGTCAACATCACGACCATCCCAAATAACTCTGTACTTTCCTGCTGCTGAAGGGTTAGCAAAGTTTCCACCATTGGTTTCTACTAATCCGCCTGAAGGATTTGGGGATCCATAACTACGTGTTTCATCTACCGCATTTGAACCGCTATTCCATTGGTTGTTATCTATTAATTTCCAACCGTCAACTGTAAGGTCTGTTAATCCTACAAAAAGGTTTTTATCTGAATAGCCTAATGCATATGTTGGAAATACGTTTGGAGGATTCCAACCTGCACCTGTAGCGCCTCCAACAAAGCCCATACGACCCTCTCTTATATCATATTGCATGGTACTAACATCGATTGTTATACGGTAAACGCCATCTGCTGCAACACTAAGATCTGAACCACCCGAAGAAAGTGTTCCACCACTTCCACCATAGTTTACAGCCCAATCGCGGCCTTGTGTAAACTTAAATGCAGAACCTGCTGGCAGATAAATATAAGTATAATACATGTGATTTAACAATCCGGGACGCTGATCTCTGATAAGTTCAGGTGCATTAGCAGGTGTCCAATTGGTTCCATTACCTGTTGCAGTCTGATAGTTACCGGGCATATAAAATCTCAATAATGGTATGTAACTATTTATAGTAATAGAAACAACGTTAGAATAGGATATTGCCCCTAATGCAGTTGTAGCTTTCACACGGTATTCAACCTTCCCGGTGTTACCATATGGAATGCCTGCATTAAAAGATGTTTCATTTATTTCGCTTACCAACAAATCTTTATTGTAGGTAGATGCTCCAACAGTTAAGTTTTTAGCATTCGCGAAATTCTTTGTAGCAGAATCATACTCAATACTATAACTAACTATACCTGTATAGTTTTTAAATGAAGGTGTCCATGAAAAACTAGTAGCTAAAAGTGATGCAGTTGTCAAAGTACCTGTTACAGTAGTTTGAGAAGAAGAAAATACAGATGGGTCTGTAAAAGGCGACACTTTTAATGGAATAGTATTTGAAATTCTCCTTTCATTGTTATTGTTATAAGAGGAAATTACCCGGGCTATCAAAGCAGTTGGTGCACCAATTACTGTAGCATAGTTTACAACAATATTGTACAATTCTTTTCCTGTGTATGAAACATTTTGTTTACCAATTAATTCTTTTCTAAATGGCTTAACAAAGGTGCCACCTGCAGAATCAATCTCTACAACGTATTTGGTTGTAGAGTCAACCGTTGCATACCTGGGGTCTGTCCACCTAAGTGTTAGTACAGTATTATTAGAATCAGCCATTGCAATTGCAATAGTTTGCTTTGAAGCTGCTATAACTGGCGAAACACCATCCTGATAAACAGGTAGATCTGCTACTTTATCGTACTTGGTACAAGCAGCAAAAACCAAAGTAATCAGGCAAGTAAGACTTAAAGTTTTTAATATTTTGTTCATGTTAGTATTTTTGAAAATTTCCTGTAATTAAATAATCCAAATTCACTTTTTGTTTACTTAGGAACTACGGTGAATTTACCGGTTGTAAAATTCAAAGTAACAATGTAGTCTCCTGTACCGGGTGTAGGTATTGGATCAGGATCACTATTGAAAGGTGCAATATTGTTGTTTAATCCTAAATCACCTCCGAAAGCATTTCCGCCAGAATTTTTCTTTAAACCATACTGTGGTTGCCATTGGCTCGCAATGGTTAAATATTTATATTGTTTGCCAGCCTCCAGACTTAAAGTATCAACAAACAATCCCTTACTTATTTTGGTAGCATAATGTGGTGCGGAAGGATTATTATCCCATACTGGTGAAGTAATATCGCCTACAATAAAGAGTTGACCATTTGCAGGTGGAGGTACAGCAAAATCCTCGTACATTACTATCTGTTCAAATTTCAAAACATTTGAGTTTAGTTTTACAGCGCCGTTAATGGATGACACAATTCTCAATTCAATATCATGAGGTACATCAACCGACAGTTCCATTTTAGTAAGGTAGGTATTGATATCAGATACTGTAACAGAAACACCCAAATCTTTAGAAATCTCTTTCTCAAACATTTTAGGGTTCGTAAAATTTGAACCTGTAGTATCTACCTGCAGTATGTAGGTAACATCCTGCGAACTAGTTCCTGTAGTTAACCGGTAATTTGGATTTGTCCATGCAAGGTTAACAAATTCCTTTTCACGGTTTATGCGCAACAATACGCTGTCAGGCTTAGCTGACATTTGTTTCAATTCCGGAGCAGTTCCTCCTTCAAAAAAAATCTGTTTATCATCTTTTTTACAAGCCTGAAAAACACTTGCGGTAAGAAGAAAGAGGACACAAAATTTAAGTATATTTTTCATATTTGTATTTTATTAGAATCCTGTATTTTGGGTTAAATTAGGGTTGGCAGTTAGATTTGCATTAGGTACCGGATAAAGATTATATTTTGAATCTTTTGCTGTTCCTGATGCTACACCACCTTTCCATGGCCACAAATAAGTGCCTGTTGTTAGTTGGTTATATCTTATTAAATCTGTTCTGCGATGACCTTCCCAATATAATTCACGGGCTCTTTCATCTAATACTGTTTGCAGATTCAAATTTGACAAATTAAGTTTACCAACATTACCGGGACCATAACTTCCGCCATAAGCTCTGAATCTTATTTTATTTAAATAATCCAATGCCGTGGTAGCACTACCACCACCACCACGCAAATGTGCTTCGGCATATATCAGGTACATTTCAGAAAGTCTGAAAACCGGAAAATCAATATCAGCAAAGTTTCTATTTACATTATCAGAAATTGCACCACCATCGCTTCTAATATTTCTGTATTTATTTACGTGTAACCCGTTGCTAAAGTTTCCAATGTCTGTAATAGTCATTTGACTTGCACTAGAGTTGTACTTAGAGGTTTCAAACATTGCTCTTTGGTCAGTAGCGCCTGTACGGTCAGCAAATAAGTAACCCAAAGCACTTGTAGCACGGTATCCGCTCCAACCATTAGCTACACCAAAATCATCATGGTCGTCACCGGCTGCACAATGTACAAAGAAGGTAGTATTACCATAAGATTGTGTTCTAGCACCATCGCAATTGATTGCAAAAATAAATTCATCTTTTTGCGTTTCGTTATCAGCCATAAACAGTTTGCGATAATCCGATTGCAATTGATAACCTGCACCTAATACTTTACCTGCATAGTTAAGTGCTTCAGCATTACGTGCGGTACCTGTATAGACTGATGCATTCAAATACATTCTTGCCAGCAACGCCCATGCAGCTGCCTGATCTACTCTGCCATATTCAATAGTTTTGGCTGCAGCTAATTGACCATCTATAGCTTTTAGTTCACTTTCTATAAAAGTAAATAATGCTTTTCTTTCTATTTGCTTGGGAAGTTCTGTACCTATTTCATTTGCTTCTGTTACAAAAGTGGATTTCCCAAACAAATCCATCATAGCCCAATAGTTAAATGCCCGCAGAAACCTTACTTCAGCTCTTGATTTTGAAATATCATCTGCTTCTGTTCCGGTTATTCCTCTTGACGCTACTTTTTCAGGTGTGGATTCTCTTAGGTATTCATTAGAGATTGTAACATTGTAGATTAATCTGGCATAAATACCCAATAAAAATGGATCTGCACTTGTCCATTTTAAGTTGTGAAAATCTTTGATTGTCTGATCATCCCATGCAACTACTGCTTCATCTGTAGGTAGTTCCTGACAATTAAAAAATCCACGGATAAACGGGGATTGTGAGCCTTCGTCTAATCCCTGTATGTCAGAATTTCCAGCTGGTCCTTGATTTCCTGTTGTGGCCAATCCACCATAAACTTTTGCAAGAACACTTTTATAACCTGATGCTGTAGAGTAGGTGGTAGCCGGTGTTAAATCATTTGCAGGAAACAAGTCAAGTTTCTTTGCACATGAACTTATTGAAAATGAGGCTATACAAATGATAGCAATGTTTTTTATAGTTATCTTCTTCATGTAGAGTTATTTTTTTTAATTAAAAATCAAGACTAAAGCCTAATGAATAAATCCGTGGTCTTGGATAAATATTATTATCTACACCAGAATCACTTGAATTTTCAGGATCAAGTCCTTTGTATTTTGTTATGACTCCTACATTCTGGATGCTTGCATTTGCCCTTAATGAAGATGAATTGTTTAATATCTTCCCGAAATTATAACCCAGGTTAATATTATCAATTCTTAAGAAAGAGGCATTTTCAATATAGTAATCGGAGAAAAACTGCTTGTTTTTAAAACCGGTTTCCAGATAGTCTTTGGAAGCATTTCCAATATATACATTCTGATCCTTTATTGCGGACAATGTGCTTCTGTCAGAATTAAAATTGTTGTATAGGTAGTTGCCAATCATACCATGCGCCGTAACACCCAAACTAAATTTGTTAATGATAACCTGTGTACTAAATCCAACCAAATAATCAGGCGTTGGTTTTTTATACAGATATTTATCTTTTGAATCAATAACACCATCACGGTTAAAGTCTTCGTATAAACCCTCAATTGGTCTGCCATTTGCGTCATAGACCTGCTTATAAACAAGATAAGAAAATGGCGCATAACCTACGAGGTGTTTGCCAATAGTATTACCTGTACCACCTGCTATTCCACTAACATCTATTCCCTTAAATGAAGGGTCTTGATATTTCAATAGATTAGTAACAGTGGACTTATTATATGTAAAATTAAAACCCAAATCCCAGGTAATTGAACGGGATTTTACAGGAATAGTATTGAACACAAGTTCAAAACCCTCGTTAGTAAGATTACCTACATTGGTTACTATTCTATTTGCAAAATTACTTCCCGGTGCTACGGGCACCTCGCTTAATAAGTCTTTTGTTTTTTTCCTGTAATAATCAAAACTACCCGTAATTCTGTTATTCAAAAATCCAAAATCTACTCCTACGTTTGTCGTAGCTGTTGTTTCCCATTTTAAGTTATTGTCGTATCCTTGAGGTCTTAGGAAAGAGAAGTATGTAGATCCAAACATATATTGAGCGGTAGAGGAACTTCTGTTATAAAATATTTGTGATTTATAATACTCAATACCATCTTGCTGACCTGTAATTCCGTAACCCATTCTCAACTTAAGTTCAGAAAGTAATGTAGAAGTTTCAAAAAATTCTTGTCTAACTCTCCATGCAGCCGCAAGAGCCGGAAAATAACCTACTCTGTTTTTTGATAAAAATTTTGAGCTTGCATCTCTGCGTAAAGAGGCTGTGAATAAATACTTATCTGCAATGGTAATATTTGTTCTTGCAAAATAACCCTCAAGATTGTATTGCGAAGGTGAACTTGCAAATAATGGCTGAGTAAGCAATAATGTATCTTTCAATTCAGGATATATAGGATTTGCTATTTCTCTATAGCTAAATGTTGCAAAATTGTTTGTATTATTCTTAAATTCCTGATAAGTATGTCCTACCAATATATCTAATTTGGTATTGATGCTTTTCAAGTCTTTGGTGTAGAATAATGAGAAATCTAACAATTGGTTTTTTCTAACCTCTTCATAATATTGTTTTCTGCCGCCTGTTCTATAATCAGTAGCAAGTAAGGAGTCTATTCTGTCATTGCCACTTCCACTTGAGCGGTCCATACCTGCATTCATTAACAAGTGCAAATCAGGGAGAAAGTGAAGTTTATAATCCAACTGAACGTTGCCGATAAACCTGTTAACTGTTGATCTGTTATCCCTAAGATCAAGCAATGCAAGCGGATTTCTTGTAGCTAAATCAATCGGTAATCCGTTGGTCTGCAACCACTCCCTATATCCACCAAACTTATTATCACTGTAAACAGGCTGTGTAGGGTCGTGTTGTATTGCCGAACCGATAGCACCCTCATTAGCAAAACGATTTTTTGTCTGACTGAATTTAGCTTGAACATTTACAGATAAATGATCATCAAAAAACTTAGGAGACAA
Source organism: Segetibacter sp. (assembly GCA_031423805.1). GTDB lineage: Bacteria > Bacteroidota > Bacteroidia > Chitinophagales > Chitinophagaceae > Segetibacter. The sequence continues at coordinate 37,193 of JANPGE010000094.1, forward strand.
GTTTAATGAAGTGGATAATCTTTTAAAATTGTTGGTTTTTAATATCCCATCCTGATTGTAATAACCTACCGAAGCCCTTAATGGGATATTGCCAACAGCACCGCTTCCGCTGATGGTATTGTCTATACCAAATGCTTTGCGATAAATCTGATTTTGCCAATCGGTATTTTCATTGCCTAATAATTTTTGGTATCTGTCATCACCACTTTTAGTAGTGTAATCGTTTATAACTTGTCTGATCTCATCGCCATTAAGAACTTTTACTGTTTTGATAACATTGCCAATGGAAGCCAAAGTATTAAAGTTCCACTTTACTTTTCCTTTACTTCCCTTTTTAGTTGTAATAATCAAAACACCGTTAGTTGCACGGGAACCATAAAGTGCCGCAGCAGATGCATCTTTCAAAACACTTATTGATTCAATATCATTTGGGTTTATGGTATTCAAAAGGTTTGCAGATCCTGCTATACCATTTCCTTCTACAGGAACGCCGTCAATTACAATCAACGGATCATTGCTTGCATTAAGCGAAGCACCGCCTCTGATACGGATTTTACTTCCTCCACCTGCAGAACCACCACCGGTTGTCACCTGCAAACCGGCAACTTTACCCTGTAGCAATTGTTCTGCTGAACCAATGTTTCCTTTCTGAAAATCTGTGGAAGAAATGGACGTTACCGAACCGGTTAAGTCGCTTTTGCGGCGGGTTCCATAGGCTACCACCACAACTTCACTTAATGAGCCTGCGGCACTTTTTAAGTTTACACGCACATTTCCATTTCCGACTCCCACTTCCTGACTGGCAAAGCCAACAGAACTAATAACTAATGAAAAAACAGATGATGGTACTTTAATAGAAAATGAACCATCCGCACCGGTTTGGGTGCCTGTACGTGTACCCTTGGGGGATACTGAAGCATTGACTACCGGTGCACCGGCACTGTCCAATACCTTTCCTGTTACTGTTTTGTCCTGCGCAATTGCCTGCGTTGCAAATAGCAGCAATGGCAAGACTAAAGCATAAAGTAGCTTTTTAATCGTCATATGTCTAAGGTTTAAATTTTTGCTTGAAAAGCTTATTTAAATTGTTACAAAAAAATGACCGTTGGGTACTTCATATGAATGTTGGATAAGTAAATCAGGCGTTTTAAGACACCCTCTTTTATAATACTGATGCATGTAAATAGATGATTTTCATCAATTTTAATGCTTAAAACCATTTATTAATGCTGAACCACAAATTGTTTAATAACAGATTTTTTACCTGTTTCAACTTTCAACAAATAAACGCCGTTTGAAAGTTGTTTTATATCAACTGATAATTGTTGATTACTGTTAGCCTGAACAAATGTTTGCTTACTGTAAACCCTACCACTTACGTCCTCAATACTTACTTGTGCAATAGATGGTATTTGTTCTTCTAGTTCAAAATAAAGTTGTGCTCCTTTTGCAGGGTTAGGATAGATGGTTATTGAACCATTTGCACCAACGGAGTTAACAACCGCCACATTTGAATAACTGAATTTGCCGTCTATGTCAACCATTCTTAATCTATAAAATATTTTTCCTGCAGATTTGATTGCCAAAGGGTCGTTGTCATTATATGAGTAATTAGTTTGTCTACTTCCATTTACTGCGTTTACCGAACCCACTTCTTTAAAATCAATGGCATTAAATGAACGCTCAATAGCAAAATGCTTAACATTTACTTCGTTGCTTGTTACCCAATTTAGTGCAATATTATTTTCTGTACGCTTTGCTCCAAATGAAATTAATTTGAGCGGCAGCGTTGTAACTGCTGCACTTACATTTCTATTTACAAATACATAATACTGATCGGGTAATAGTGTAAACGCTTCGCTTCCACCTGTAGCCGTTCTTGTACCACCTTGCAGATAATTGTACCACGTACCTGCATTTTGAAAAGTAACATTACCTGTTTTAGTAGTTACATCAAAGTTTCCAATTACCAATATTTTAAGTGAATCCGATGTAATTTTCATCCATTTTACGGCCCCGCTCAAATCGTAGGTAACATTGTTTGTGGTAAAAGTGGGTAAGTAGTTAGGCACATTGCGCATCAATAACATTTTGCTATACACATTTTTTAAAGCCAAACGATTAGAATTGTACTGATAATCCCAACGAATAGGCTTTGGGCTAAGCCTGCAATTGTTATTAACAGTAAGGTCTTCGCAGGTATTTATGGAATAATCGTAACCCAACTCACCAAACTGCCACATCATTTTGGGACCCGGCATAGCAGCCCAAAATGCTGCATTCATACCCATTCTTCTTAAGGCTGTGTTTACATCTTTTGTATTATAACCTCCTGATGAATTTCCAAACTGAATGTTTTTATACATCAGGCGTTCTTCATCGTGGCTCTCCTGATAGGTAACAAGGTGCGGTTGTGGCCATCCACGGTTTACAGATAACCCACCTTGAAAATTGGAATTAGGTAAGTAACCCATTGCAGCTTCGCTGAAATTTGTATTTGTATTGCCCCAAAGCAACATACCGTAGTTACTTAAAGCAATTTCTTCGCTATTGTCTGCAAAGTGCTCCAAGATGCAATAGCTGCCGGGAGATTTAACCTGCATGCTATCATAATATGCTTTCCATATATTTATACGACTAACGTCATAAGCACCCCATGCGGCATAGTCTGCACCTTGATCGCAGTTGGGTGTTACGCAGGTAGGAGTTTGTGTAAATCCTTTTGACAAGTCCCATCTAAAACCGTCTATTTTATATTTTGTAAGCCAATGTTCCATCATTCTGCTAACCAAAACCTTTGTAGCAGCAGATTGGTGATTGAAATCCGGGCCAAAGCTTAAAGGATGCGGAGATTTTTGATTGTACCATGGGCTATTTGCTGCGGGTTGATTGAGCGTACTGTTCCAATACATTTGGGCCGTAGGAGCAAGGCCGGTTGTATGGTTAAATACAATGTCCATAATAACTGCGATACCTGCCTTATGACAGGCATCTATAAATGCTTTTAAAGCATTTTCAGTACCATACTGCTTATCCGGTGCAAAGAAAAATGTAGGATTATAACCCCAGCTATTGTTTCCTTCAAATTCGTTGAAAGGCATTAGTCCAATAGCATTAACCCCCATTTTTTTAAGATAATTTAAGGTGTCTTTTAGGGTTTGCCAGTTTTGTGCCGCAACAAAGTCTCTTACCAGCAACTCATATATCAGTAAATTCTTTTTATTGGGTCTTACAAAATTATTAACCTGCCAGGGGTAAACTGGTTTTGCAGTTTGCAAAATACCTACATACCCCGATGTTAGGCCCGTGGGATACGGTTTTAAAGCAGGGTAATTAGCGGATGGGATATATTGATCATTCCATGGATCCAATATTTTCTCCGTCATATAATCTGCAACCTTCAAAGTACCGTCTATGAGGTATTGATAACCATATTCTCTACCGGGAACCAATCCTGTAATCCTTAACCAATACCTTGATGAGTCAGGTGTCCTTTTCATCTGGTATTTGCTGGTTTCTAACCAATTGCTAAAATCTCCCAAAACAGATACTCTTTTTTTAGCAGGTGCATATAGTACCAATGTTACCGAAGTGTCGCCGGGTTCGTAGTTTATTCCATCTTTTACGTTTGCAGGCAATGCCGCTATTACGGTGGGTGGTGTTACAAAAAAGATAATTGTATCGTATTTTATTGTTGCATCGCTTGCTTTTGCAATAATGGTTTGAGTACCATAAGATGTAATAGTTGCATTTGCTGAAATGGTAGAATTCTGCAAAACAGTAGTACCAAGCTGTGTACCATTAAAAAACAAACTCAAATCAGCATTCTTATTTGATTTCGCATTTATTGCCACGTTATCGCCTATTGTTTTATTTATAGTTTCTGGTACTGGAGTATATTTGGGTTCTCTTATGGGGTTGTCAATTCGCACATTCAGTGCTGCATCATAGACCGGTATGTACATGTCACTTCCGTCTGTATTTCTTTGAACTTTAGTTCCGGCTCCATTTCTAAACAGAATTGCTATCCGTAATACTTTTTCAGATGCGTTTGTTATATTATAAAATGACCTTAACCCTCCGGTAATGGTGAATTTCCATTTATTATTTCCCAAATAAACACATTGGCCGTTGGCAGGTGTAGTTGCCCAGGTAAATGGTGCATGCTTCCAATCAGTAGAGCTTGTACTTAGATTTGTAATTACTCCTGTATGAACATAAACATCTGTTGTAGGCGTGTAATTAAGCAAACCTGCATTTCCTTTGGTGGCATCAACTATTATTTCAATAGGGGTAGATGATTCCTGAATAAAAGAAGGGCTCCAGCTAAGTAATTGACAATTTGCAGTAGAAAAAAATAGTAATAGAAAGAGGGTAGAAATTATTTTCATGTAGGCAAATTTTGAGAAAGCAATCCAAACAATGTGTAAATAATACACAATATTACTCGATTTTTATTTTCTGAACAAAATGTTAGAAAATATTTTTCAATATTAATAATCGTAACACATGACTAGTTAGAAGTCTATGCCTATCCATTTTTTCTTGTTGAGTTCATATTTCTCAAAATTGAACTTATAGAGCTTTCCGGGGCGGTGAGGTACATTTTCTTCGTACTCATCCAAATCAATAAGAAAGTCCATTGAGAAGAATTTTTTTCTAAAATTTCGCCGATCCATTTCTACTCCTAAAATGGCTTCGTATAAATTTTGTAATTCGCGTAGTGAAAACTTTTCCGGCAATAGATTGAATGCAAGCGGATGCTCCTGTATGCGCTTTTGAAGCCATTTATAACATTCGTCAATCACTTCCTGATGGTCAAAGGCCATATTTTCTAATGTCTTTAAGGCATGCCAATGCAACTCATTGTCATAAATTTTTAACTCATGATGGCGAATATTTAGTAAAGAGCAATATGCAACAGTTATGACCCTACCACCGGGGTGTCGGCCGGGGTTTCCAAAAGTTTTTACCTGTTGAAGAAATACGTCATTCATGCCGGTACGTTGTAATAATACCCTGTAAGCAGCCTCATCCAATTGTTCAGTTTCACCAAGAATGTCACCCAATAATGACCACTTTCCTTCATAGCATTTTAAATCGCTCCTGATAAGCAAAACCTTAAGTACATTTTCTTCAAATCCAAAAATTACACAATCTATCGTAATTGGCACCGCAGGGTATGAAGCCACAAGTGCACCTGTATCTATGATTAGCTTTTCAGGTGGTTTGGATTTTGCTGGGTTTAAGGTGGCAGTATTAGGCATATAGGTTTTGTTGAACAACAATTTTTAGCAATCGCAAAATGATTAAACATTCATTTCAATCCGGAAAATTAAAACTTTTTTACTTTGCGTAAAGATTACATAATAAAATGGAGATTTTTTAATTGCTTATCAAAGGTACCAGATATTCAAATTTCAGATTTTAAATCCGTCATAGTATTCTTACCTTTGGTTTTTCCTATTATAACCAATCAATGAGTGACGAAATAAAGCATGAATGTGGCCTTGCATTCATCCGGTTACGAAAGCCATTTTCCTATTTTTTGCAAAAATATGGTACTGTAATGTATGGTCTTAACAAGCTATACCTGCTTATGGAGAAACAGCACAACCGGGGACAAGATGGTGCAGGTATGGCAGCAGTAAAGCTTAATGTAGAACCGGGCTACCCTTTTCTTCACCGTCTTAGAACTATTGCACCACAAGCTATTGCTGATTTGTTTGTTACCATCGGCAAAGAATTACAGGAACTGGAGAAATTTCAACCTAATATTAAACAACATCCCGGCCTTTTGAAGGGTCATTTGCCATTTTTAGGTGAACTATTATTGGGTCACTTGCGCTATGGTACACAGGGTAGAAACAATGTGGACTTTTGCCACCCCTTTATTCGCAGAGATGTTATTCCGGCCCGGAACCTGGCACTTGCAGGTAACTTTAACCTTGTAAATACCGATGAACTTTTTGATCTGATAAATATAGAACCTGGCAATTTTTCCAAACAAAGTGACCTCGCAGCTATGTTGGAAGTAGTTCACCACTTTTTGGTAAAAGCAGATGAAGAAAACCCTGAACATATCAATATTGCAAAAGTGTTACGCCAATCATCCTCCCTATTTGATGGCGGTTTTACCATAGGTGGCCTTGTGGGTAATGGCAACAGTTTTGTAATGCGGGATGCAAATGGAATAAGGCCCGCTTACTATTTTATAGACGATGAAGTATGTGTTGCAGCAAGTGAAAGGGCTGCAATAAGAACAGCTTTTAATGTGGGTGAAAATGAAGTGCATGAATTGATGCCCGGCTGTGCATTAATTGTTGATGCAGATGGCAAATACAGGGTTGAACAGATTATGGAACCAAAAGAAAGAAGGGCATGTAGCTTTGAACGTATTTATTTCAGCCGCGGCAGCGATGAAAAAATATACCGGGAAAGAATTGCTTTGGGACATCACCTTAGCCGCCCCGTTTTAGAAGCTATAGATTACGACCTCAAAAACACCATATTTTCCTATATACCCAATACTGCAGAAATTGCCTACTATGGCCTCTGCAAGGGCATGGAAGACTACCTGAACAACATAAAAGTGCAGCGGATACTTAGCTGGGGCAGCGAAATAGATGAAGAAAAGCTTTCGGCTATGATAAACCGAAAAATAAGACAAGAGAAAATTGCCATTAAAGATGTTAAACTGCGCACTTTCATAACCGAAGATGCAAGCAGGAATGAAATGGTGCAGCACGTGTACGACATCACCTACGGCACCCTGCGCAAAGATGAAGATACCCTTGTAGTTATAGACGATTCTATTGTAAGAGGTACTACCTTAAAAGAAAGTATAGTAAAAATGCTTTCACGGCTGTCGCCGAAAAAAATAATTGTTGTTTCTTCTGCCCCACAAATAAGATATCCCGATTGTTATGGTATAGACATGAGTAAACTCGGTGACTTTATTGCGTTTAAGGCCGCTATTGAACTCATAAAAGAACAGGACATGGAACACTTGTTGCATGAGCTTTACAATAAATGCGTGAAATTGAAACAGACAAATCTGCTCCATACAGAAAACGTTGTGCGACAGGTGTACAAACCATTTTCTACTGAAGACATCAGTAAAAAGATTGCGCAATTAATTACCCCGGAGCATATTAATTTTCCGGTAGAAGTCATTTATCAAACGATAGAAGACTTACACGAAAGTTGCCCCACCAATACCGGTGACTGGTATTTTACAGGTAACTATCCCACACCAGGGGGAAATAAAGTAGTCAACAATGCGTTTCTCAATTTCATGGATGGAAAAGACAAAAGGGGATATTAATGCTTTTCGATACAGCTTATAGACAAATACACTTATGAAATCACTTTTGCTGATAAGGCATGCTAAAAGCAGTTGGGATATAGATGCTGACGATTTTGATCGTTCACTCAACCACCGTGGACATAAAGATGCACCGGAAATGGCCAACAGATTGATTCATAAAAAAATTACAATTGACCGGTTTATTAGCAGCCCGGCAAAAAGGGCTATAACCACCGCAGGTTATTTTGCAAATGCATATAATGTTGAAGAAAATCAAATTGTACAGGTTCCCACATTATACGAACCAACTATTGAGGCCTTTGTAAAGACTATAACCAACCTGGAGGATGCTATTCATACTGCTGCAATTTTTTCACACAACCCTACTATTACAGCTTTTGCCAACAGCCTTACCCATGCAAAAATTGATGATATGCCCACATGTGCCATTTTTGCAATAAAAGCCGATATTGAACATTGGAAAGATTTTGCCCAAGGCAAAAAGGAATTTTGGTTTTTTGATTATCCTAAGGCGGGTTAGGTTTACAGTTCTTTTATTTACTCCTTAATGTTTCTACAAATTCGTCAAGAACAGTTTTATAATTTTCCATATCAAAATCAGGAAATTCATACTCAAATTTCTCGGCTTTTTCCAATTCACTTATCAGATTAAAACCCTCCTGATTTGCCGACAGGCAAAATCCTTGTTTTTGTAAATGTTCTGCTAAATATCCCTGTTCCGTCTGCCCGGGAGTTGGTATGAGAATGGATTTTATTTTCAGTTTGCAAATATCCATTACTGTGGTGTAACCACAACGGCTAATTACATATTCGCTTTGCTGAAAAGCTTGCTCCAATTGACTTGCAGGTAAGTGGTTGTGAAAAGTAATATGCTTTTGATTGGATAAATGAGCAGCATTCCCCGGTAATCCTCTTACAAATAATACAGGCTTTTCTATTTTTTCTAACTGTTGTAGTAGCATTTTTTCCAACAAAGTTCGCTGTGGTTCAGGACCCGATAGAACAATCAGCAGCTTATAGCGTTTTATAGTAGTATTCAGTAATTGAAAACGGCTTAGCACCCCAATATAATTAACCGGAATGGCAGGTAAAATTGCAGGGTGCGAAAGTTTTCCGGCAAGGTTGGTTTTTCCACATTGGTCAGGAACCCAACAGGCTGAAAAATGGTTAATGTGGCGGTAATTAAGCTTTTGAAGCATTTTTTCTAAAAATGGAAAACCTGCTTTTATAGTAAGTTGATGGGTAATAAATATGGATTGTACAGATATGTGGAAAAGTCCATATCGGTTATCAGAAATTACTACGTTAATTTCATTGTTAAGTAGGTATTGTTGCAGCCATTTTTTTTCTTTGCGAATTGCATTGATAAGTTTAGGAAGCTGAAATATAATTTTTAGGTTAAAAAAACGTTTTTTATTAGAATACCGTATGTTATAACCGGGGAGATGAACGAACTGAAGTTGGGGAAATTCAGTTTTTAACAAATTATGCTGTTTTCCATCTGTGGCGATAACAACATTGCATTGTAATTTTATGAGGTGATTGATGATAGGGATACAACGGGTTGCATGACCAAGTCCCCAATCAAGCGGAGCAATGAGAATAGAAATGTTATCTTTTGCTGACATTAAAAAATTTGTACGTCATTTGTACTAAAATACAAAGAGTGAAAATGAAAAAAACAATCCAAATATCTGCATTATTACTTGTAGTTTTTGCATTTGCTTTTAGCAGTTGCAGCAGCAGCAGGGGATGTGGATGTCCAAACGTCTATAAAAAATCGGTTGGGTAATTAAATAATAAAGGAATGATCCTTTTTAATTTTTTTCCAGTATGAAAACTTCAAACAGAGACTTATTAGTGCTAACAAAAACAGCCATTACTAACAAAAAAGAAATGGATAGCGAGGTAGAAAAACTACATGATTTGCTATTTCATATAGAGTCCATAGATAATTTTTGCATAGCCAACGAAATCATTGATGTTGATGCCTACAAGATTATAAGCAATCCAACTAAAATACAAAAATTGATCAGTAAAAAATTGAAGCCGTTTCAGTTTGTAAGCAATAAGAACTAATTTTTTTAAATTAATTAATGAAAAAGACTTCCATTTGGAGGTCTTTTTTTGTTTGTCTAATGGTGTTGAATAATTACTCCTAAAAAACAATTTTCTGCAAAAAGACTTAACCCTCCACTTTCCCTAACTTCGCCCTATGCCTAAAAAATTGTTTTTACTCGATGCTATGGCACTTATTTACCGTGCCTATTATGCCCTTATACGCAGCCCACGCATTACCAGCAAAGGCCGCAATACAAATGCACAGTTTGGGTTTACTTCCACACTCATTGACCTTATTAACAAAGAGAAGCCTACGCATCTTGCTGTTTGTTTCGATACAGAGGCGGCAACAGAGCGACATACCGATTTTGCAGAATACAAAGCCAACAGGCAAGCTGCACCTGAAGACCTCATAAGCGCCATTCCCGATATCAAAAACCTGATCAAAGCATTTAATATTCCTGTGGTGGAATTGGATGGTTATGAGGCAGATGATGTAATAGGAACCGTAGCATGGCAGGCGGCAGATATGGGTTATGAAGTATTTATGGTTACCCCCGATAAAGACTACGGACAGTTGCTTATACACGAAAATGTGTTCATTTATAAACCTCCGTATCAAACCAATAAAGAAGAAATTCTGGATGCAAAAAAAATATGTGAGAAATGGGACATTGCCCGGGTGGAACAAGTGGTGGATATGCTCGGCCTTATGGGTGATGCGGTGGACAACATTCCCGGCATAGCCGGAATAGGAGAAAAAACTGCCTGCAAACTGCTGAAGGAATACGATAACCTGGAAAACATTTTGGCGAATGCCGACAATATAAAAGGTGCGGTGGGAGAAAAAATCCGCAATGGAAAAGAAGCGGCTATTATGAGTAAAAAGCTGGCCCGCATTATTACCGAGGTACCTGTTCAGTTTCACGAAGAAGACTACAAACTGAAAGAATGGAACAAGCCTGAACTGAAGGAACTCTTCAACGAACTGGAGTTTAAAGCATTGGGCAAACGCATATTGGGCGAAGATTTTAGTGTGTTTGAAAAAGCAGCTCCTACCCCTGCCGGTGGGCAAATGGATATGTTTGGTGTGGTTGCAGAAAGTACAGTAACAGCAGAAACGGTTGCAGCAAGCACAGAGGAATCTACAGAAGCTGTTGGACTAACAGCCGACAAAAACCTGGGCAATACACCACACAACTACACCCTGATTGATACTGAAGAAAAAATAAAACAATTGGTTGCTGAACTGATGGTTCAAAACGAAATCAGTTTTGACACCGAAACTACCGGCACCTATGCGCATGATGTAGAATTGGTTGGTTTAAGCTTTTCTTACAAAACCGGCGAGGGCTATTATATTCCTTGTCCCGCTTTGCGGGATGAAACGCAGGCTTTGCTGCAACATTTCAAACCGCTGTTTGATGATGCTTCAAAAAAATGGATTGGGCAAAATATAAAGTATGACCTTATTGTGTTGAAATGGTACGGCGTATTACTGTCCGGACAATTTTTCGATACTATGTTGGCGCACTACCTCATAGAACCCGAAGGCCGCCGCAGCATGGATTACCTAAGTGCACAATACTTGCACTACGAACCCGTACACATAGAAGAACTGATTGGTAAAAAGGGCAAGAATCAGTTAAGTATGAAGGATGTGGAGTTAGAGAAAATAAAGGAATATGCGGCTGAAGATGCAGATATCACCCTTCAGTTAAAAAATACTTTTAGTCCAATGCTTGCACAAAAAAGTGTGCAAAAAGTATTTGATGAAGTAGAAATTCCACTGTTGAATGTATTGCTGGATATGGAGTATGAAGGCGTTTTGATTGACAAAGAATTTTTAAACACTTACTCCAAACAATTAGAAAAAGAAGCTGCCACTTTTGAAGAGAATGTATATGCTACTGCCGGCGTTCGTTTTAACCTGGCTTCGCCAAAACAATTGGGCGAAGTATTATTTGAAAAACTAAAACTGGATCCCAAAGCCAAAAAAACAAAGAGCGGCCAATACGCCACAGGCGAAGATGTATTGCAAAAACTAGCGAGTGAACACAAGATAGTAGATGACATTCTCGGCTTCAGAGAACTGACCAAACTCAAAAGCACTTATATAGATGCACTGCCGCTGATGATTAACCGAAAAACGGGAAGAGTTCATACTTCCTACAATCAGGCAATTGCAGTTACAGGCAGATTAAGCAGCAACAACCCCAACCTTCAAAACATACCGGTACGCACAGAACGAGGCCGTGAAATAAGAAAAGCATTCATACCACGTGATGCAAACCATTTGCTAATAAGCGCCGATTATTCGCAGATAGAACTACGCATTGTAGCCGCCATCAGCGGTGACCCAAACATGTGTGAGGCTTTCAAACAAGGCAAAGACATCCACACAGCTACTGCTGCCAAAGTCTATAACATAGAAGAAGCCGACGTAACTAAAGAAATGCGCTACAAAGCCAAAAGCGTAAACTTCGGCATCATATACGGACAAGGTGCTTTTGGTCTGGCAGAAAACTTAAAGATAAGCCGCAGCGAAGCCAAGGAAATTATTGATAACTATAAGAAGCAGTTTCCCAACATTCAGCAATACATGGATGACCAAATGAAATTTGCACAAAAGAATGGTTATGTAGAAACATTGTTGGGTCGCAAACGTTGGCTGAAGGACATCAACAGCGCCAACTTTACCGTAAGGGGTTATGCAGAGCGTAACGCTATCAACATGCCCATACAAGGCACCGCAGCCGACATGATAAAACTGGCGATGATTAAAATTCATAAAACATTTAAAGACCACAACTTCAAATCAAAAATGATACTGCAGGTGCATGACGAATTGGTGTTTGATGCGTGGAAAGAAGAAGTGGACATCATTAAACCAATAATAATCGAGTGTATGCAAAGTGCCTTACCGTTGCCTAACGATGTACCGGCAAATGCAGAAATTGGAGTGGGAGTGAATTGGTTAGAGGCGCATTAGTAGTAGCAAGATTTTAGTAGTAAGATTTTAGTAGTAAGATATAAGACTTTACAATTTTGTCCCGTTGTATTCTTCGTTCCTTTGTGCGAAACAATCCTTGCAATGATTTCAAATAAAATTACCGACCTTCTTTTCAATATCAACTTTAATGTAGAGTTACCACCACAAGGCATTGAAGTAATGAATCCCTTTACAGATAAAACAACACAACAAATTGTCTCTTCGTTTTATCATAAATATTATAGCGACAAAAACACTCGATACTGCATCATTGGCATCAACCCCGGTAGATTGGGTGGAGGCATAACAGGCATCCCATTTACTGATCCTATAAGGCTGGAAACAGTTTGTGGCATTGCAAATAACTGGCCCAAAAAGCAGGAACTTTCGTCGGCATTTATTTATGAGATGATCAAAGCATTTGGCGGAGCTGAAAAGTTTTACAGCAGTTTTTATTTCAACTCTATTAGTCTACTTGGGTTTACAAGAGACGGTAAAAACCTCAACTATTATGATGATAAAATTTTAGCAGAGAGGATCATTCCTTTTGCTGTGGAATATTTCCAAAAACAAATTGCATGGGGCTTACATACCAATGTTGCATTTTGCCTGGGCGAAGGGGAGAATTATAAATTTTTGCGGAAACTAAATGAGCAATATAAATTGTTTGGCAATATAGTTCCGCTGCCGCATCCCCGGTTTATTATGCAGTATAAACTGAAAATGAAGGATGTTTTTATTCAGCGCTACTTTGAACAATTATATCTTGCTACACAAAACCAAACTTAATATTCTACATGGTACTCTTATATTGCTACGATGCATACTGCGGTTGGTGTTACGGATTTAGTCCGGTAATCAAAAAAATAGCTGACGAATACAAAGACCAAATGGAAACAGAGGTGCTTTCGGGTGGAATGATATTGCCGGAAAAACCGACCCCGTTTATTAGCATGGCACCTTATATTCAAAAGGCTTATAAAACAGTAGAAGAA
>JANPGE010000095.1:0-3195 GCA_031423805.1 Segetibacter sp.
CCATGCACCCGGGCTTAGGGGAGAACAGGCTAAACAATATATTGATGCCGGCATCAGTACCGATCATGAATGCTTCACTGAAGAAGAAGCATTGGATAAGTTACAATACGGTATGAAGATTTTGATACGTGAAGGAAGTGCCGCCAAAAATTTTGAAGCATTGGCAGACTTACTTCATGAGTATTCAGCAAACATGATGTTTTGTAGCGATGACAAACACCCCGACAGCCTTGTTGATGGGCATATAAATCAGCTTTGTGCAAGGGCAGTTGCTAAGGGTATTGATGTTTACAAAGTTTTACAGGCAGCTTGTGTAAATCCTGTAGTACATTATAAACTAGACGTTGGTTTGCTTAAAGTTGGTGATCAGGCAGATTTCATTATTGCAGAAAATCTGGTTGATTTTAAAATTAAGCAAACCTATATTGATGGTAAACTAGTGGCAGAAAATGGCAAAACACTAATAGCCACTGTAGAATCAACTACAATCAATCAGTTTGATTGTGAAATGCAAAATGCAAAAGAGCTGGAAGTAAAGGACAATCCTGATGAATCAACAGTTCATGTAATAGAAGCACTAGATGGACAGTTGATTACAAACAAACTACATCTTGAAAAACATCTGCTGCAAAAAGAAAATATTCTTACCAGCAATACTGATGCAGATATTCTTAAAATGGTAGTCATCAACCGTTACTACAAAGCACCCATTGCAATTGCATGGATAAAGAATTTTGGTTTTAAACAAGGTGCAATAGCATCTACTGTAGCACACGACAGCCACAACATTATTGCCGTAGGTGCTGATGATGAAAGTCTTTGCCGTGCCATAAATCTAGTTATAAAAGAACAGGGTGGAGTAAGCTGTGTCAGCACCACAAATGAAATGGTTGTGGCATTGCCCGTTGCCGGATTAATGAGTAATAAAGATGGATATGAAGTTGCCAATAGCTACACCGCAATAGACAAAATGGCCAAAGAACTTGGCTCTGCATTATCTGCCCCATTTATGACATTATCTTTTATGGCGTTGTTGGTAATTCCACACCTTAAACTAAGTGACAAGGGTTTGTTTGATGGAGATAATTTTAAGTTTGTGTGATGTGGAGGATCCTCCTAACCCAATAAAATTTAAGGTCATTAGCTCTTCCAAAAGAAAGTGTTAACGAATTGATTGGTCTATTACAATTTCAGAAATCCATTAATAGACGAAATTTTCAATTGTATTTTGGCTTTGTCCAAAAGCAAGGCATTATGTAAGAATTCTACTCGTCAGGTATATAACAATCCCCATTAAAAAGTGAGAGTTGCTTTGAGAACTTGTTATAGTATTAGGTAGTGCTTTATCATCATTTCAATCTTCAGAAGTCAACCTGAAATCATGCTGTAAAACTGTTCTAAAAAAAATACTCACCCTACTTATTATTTTTATATATCCAATTCTTCTGCAAACATAATATTTCAGAAGAAATAAAACTAAAGATAAAAAAACATCTTTTTAATCGGGTGAAAAAACTCGATTAAAAGGGTGAAAACACCTGTTGTAAATGTTAGGGTTTTTAGGAAAATTGCAAATGAAAAGCAAAGGCTGGCCAGCATCGCTTAAATTATTTAACCCAAAAAATTAAAAACATGGAAACGAAACAACTTTTCGCAAATAAATTGAGAATACTTGCAAGTGCAACAGGTTCACAAATCACCACAGAAGAAGCACTGGAAAAAATTGGCTTTTACAAAGATGACATGCCAAATCCACAAGGTGTAAGAAGCATCTGGATAAATCAGGAAATAATTGACACGATTAAAGGGACTGGTGTAGAACTAAGTGGCATTAGAGTGTATCTGGCCAAACATGCAAAGGGAGAAGAGGCTACTATTATTTTAGCACCCACCTTTGATAATACAAATGTTCACATGGATCTTGCTTATTTCAATTACGGAGACCCTTGTCCAAGTAATTGCACAGGATCAATAGGATAATAGTATTATTTTTAATTGACCAAATGAAGTTATATCAGATTATAGAAATCGTTGCATTATTATCAGGCCTGATTGTTTATAAAACAATAAGGCCTGATTTCTTAAAAATTATTGTTGCTCTTCTTCTTATAACAGTTATCAATGAATGCCTGATTGTTCCCTATATTAAAATGACAGGAATTATAAACAGGAATTATGCTTATAATATTTTCTCCCTTATAGATATTTCAATTTGGTTTTTTACATTTTATAAAATAGAAACCAGTAGTGCCATTAAAAAAATTATAGTAGGGGCAGCTATTACCTGCCTTACATATACGCTACTTGAACTCAATTTTTTAAAAAGTTGGGAACAATTACATCCGGATTCATTCAGAGTTTATAATATAATGATAGTCGCCATGGCAACGAGATATTTCTATAGAATAATGCTAAAAGAATATCACAATATATTGTTGGATAGTTTCTTTTGGGTTTCTACCGGTTGTTTTTTATTCCATTTTATTTTCTTTGTAAATATTACCATGCTGGCAGAGGATAGATTTTGGGATGAAAAAACTTCTCGCCTTATTTTTAATTTTTTACATAACATTGCTAATATTTTATACTACAACTGCTTAAGTATTGCTTTTTATGTATGTTATTTGAACTACAACAGAGCGCCAAAGAAATCCCCACCAGCTTCATCCAGGTAGCAGGATTATTAGTTATTTTTTTAAGTGTGATTTTTATTTTTTTCCTTATAATCAGCAGGCAGCGCCAAAATCACCTATTTCTCCAGCAACAAATACAAAAGGAAGCTTTTGAAAAACAACTTCTACAATCGCAGGTAGAAGTGCAGGAATCTACCTATTCAGCCATGGGCAAGGAGTTACATGATAATGTAGGTCAGCTTTTAAGTACTGCTAAAATGATGATAGGAGTTGTACAAACCCAATCAGAAAATCCATCGGAAGCACTTAAAACAATTTCACAAACGGTAGGACAGGCTATCAACGAAATAAGAACACTATCTAAGTCTTTAAGTAAAGATTGGCTTGAACAGTTTAACCTGGTGGAAAATCTTGCTACGGAAGTTAAAAGAATAAATGCAGCAGATAAAATTGCCGTTCATTTTAATAATGTTGATAAACTTGGCTTGTTGGCCAACCGGCAAATTATTCTTTTTCGCATTATTCAGGAAGCTATACAAAATGCTATTAAACATGCTTCCCC
>JANPGE010000096.1:0-29953 GCA_031423805.1 Segetibacter sp.
ATGTACCAAAGAAATAAAATTCAGGAAGAAAGTTTGTTTTATGAACATCAGAAACATACAGGCGAACTACCATTGATTGGGGTTAATACATTTCTAAATAAAAAAGGTAGCCCAACCATTTTACCGGGTGAAGTAATCAGAAGTACAACAGCAGAAAAGGAACAACAAATTCAAAATCTTGCAGCCTTTCAAAAACGAAATGAAGCAATTGCCAATGAAATGTTAGAAAGACTAAAGGCAGTTGCCATAAATAATGGAAACCTTTTCGAGGAGTTGATGGAAACTGTAAAACATTGCTCTCTTGGACAAATAACTAATGCACTCTATCAGGTTGGTGGTCAGTATAGAAGAAGTATGTAATAACAATTGGATAGCCGTAAGGGTCCCAATGCATTGGCCTAAACCTCAACCTCATTGATGAAAGAAAGTCGGGGCAGGCTGGCATTATTCCAAACCTGATTGGACTATTAATAATTCAAAGTAGTATAATCTGCTTATGGATAATCCATCAAACCATTGTTTGTGTAATGTCGGTGAGGCAATTAAGGATAAGGATAAATTATTGTGTTTTTTTAAAACCAATAATAAATGTTGTACCCACACCTACTTGTGACATAACATCTATATGAGCGTTATGTGATTGTATTATAGTTAGGGTGTTGGCTAAGCCAAGGCCCATGCCGTTTCTTTTGGAAGTAAAATAGGGTTCAAAAAGCCTGTGAATATGTTCTTCGCTTATACCACTACCGTTGTCTGAAATTTCAATAAAATGTTCATCGGTAAAGCACTTAATTGTTATTTTTAGTTCCCCATTGCTTTCCATGGCTTCTACAGCATTAATCAAAATATTTAATAATGCTAATTGTATCTTGTCTGAATCTAATAAAGCATAACATTCTTTTTGTGGATAAGAAACTTCTAAATTAATATGTTTTAAGGTTATACGGTCTATAGCCGAGGCAATAGCAGCATCCATAACACTTGTTAATGAGTGTTTTTGCAAATTCATTTGGGTTGAAAGTCTTGAAGAGTCCAGTAATTCAGTAATAAGATCTCCTATGCGTTTGCTGTTTCTTTGTACAATATCAAGATAAAGGGCATGGTCATTATTTATGGGTACCTCCAAAAGATGTTCTATTGCAAGATTTATATTATTTAATGGATTTCTTACTTCATGTGCCAGTGTACGAACCAGTCTGCTGGTTGCCGCCATTTTTTCTGTCTGACGTGCATTTTTTTCTGCTTTTTTTCTGTTGGTATTATCATGTATAATACCTTGTATGTATCGCTCACCGTTATTATTAATTTCAATTGATGCGGAAATAAGACAATTTTTTATTTCACCATTTTTAGACACCATATCTGCTTCATAATCATAAAATTCTCCAATTTCATTAAGTACATCAGTAAAATAAATTCTATCATTTTCTCCTTTAAAAAGAGAAAACAAATCACTACCCTGAAACTCCTCTAGTTCAAAATCAAGCAGTTCAGTAGCTGCATAATTGATATCTAAAATTTCATAGGCAACCGAACAAATAAATACAACATCTTTGGACTTTTCAAAAATACTTCTGTACCTTCTTTCATTAGCCTTTAAAGCTTGTATAGATGATGCTCTTTCTAAGGAATAGCGAATACACCTTTCCAATTTTTCAGAATTGAGCTCAGATTTAATTAGATAATCGTATGCGCCACCTTCCATGGCTTTTATATCTATCTCTTGTGTACCCTTACCGGTTAATAAAACAATTGGTGATTCGCAGCCTTTAGCAATTGCGTCGTGAAGCAGGTCCATTCCTGTTTTTATTCCTAATCTATAGTCAACAAAATAAATATCATAGGTATGTGATAACATTTTTTTCAATGCATCATTATAATTGTATGACCAATCAACCACAGATTCAAATCCTGGAATTGATGTAATGTATTCTGATGTAATAAAAAAATCATCCTCATCATCATCCACAATTAAAATATGCCTGTGTTTATTTTCCTGTATCATTGTTGAAATAGGGTAATAGAATAATTATAACCGTCTTAATAAATGTTGTAAAAAAATTAAAAAAGGTTAGGAGCGTTTTGGAAATGTTATAATAAATTGTTTATGTTTCACTGTTAAATTGTTTGTATTGCTTCATCTTATTATAAAGCGTTTTTCTATCAACATTTAAAATTTTTGCTGCCTTACTTTTATTGAAATTGGCTTTTCTTAATGCTTCCACTATTAGCTCATATTCGGCATCTATACTGGCACCTTTAAGACTATGTTCATTTAAGTCCACAATACGGGTTGGAGTATTTGAACTGCTGGTAGTAGAATGTTGTTGATATATAGGTGCTGTTTGTTTTTCCTCTATATCTTTTAAATGTACCTGAATATTAGAGGAGACTTCATCATTACTTTCTCCAAATTGTAGTTTTGTAAAATTTGTAATCTCAAAGGGCAGAACCAACGCATTTATGTATTCTGCATCTGCAAGTAGAGTAGCCCTCTTAACTACATTTTTCAACTCTCTTAAATTGCCAGGCCAAACATAAGTTTTGAAAATATTTTCAACTTCCTGTGAGAACCCTTTAATGTTTTTTCCAAGTTCATCATTTGTGGTTTTCAGGAAATGATTTGCAAAAATCATGATATCATATTTTCTTTCTCTTAGAGGGGGAACTTCTATACTAAATTCGTTAAAACGATGATAGAGATCTTCTCTGAATTTTCCTTTTTTGGCTGATTCCAGGAGTCGTTCATTACTGGCTATAATAATTCTAACATCCAGGTCAATATCTTTATTACCACCAATTCTGCGCATTTTTCTTTCCTGTACAACACGCAATAATGCTACCTGCACATCATAAGAAAGGTTAGCTACTTCATCCAAAAAAATGGTACCTCCATTTGCTATTTCAAAACTACCAATTTTAAGATTGAGAGCACCTGTAAAGGATCCTTTTTCGTGTCCGAACATTTCGCTACCGGCCAATTCTTTTGAAAGAGCGCCGCAATCTATTGCAACAAACGGCATATTTTTACGCTTACTACGTTTATGTATTTCCTGTGCTATTGCTTCTTTGCCACTACCACTTTCACCATATATAATGATGCTATAATTTGTTGGTGAAACAAGATCTATTTGTTTTAAAATGTGAACAAATTCAGGACTATCGCTGAATATATAATTACCAGAAGTAATTATGTTTGATTTGGGAATACTTTTAGAGATTACTTTTGAAACTGTTGCTTTTGTTCCTTCGCTTATTTCTGCGGTTGTTCCTGTTGATTTTACGGCTCTTTGTAATGCTGTTTTTATACTCAATAATATTTCGTCAGGAAACAAGGGCTTGGTAACATAATCAAAAGCACCCAGTTTCATTACATCTACAGCCACTTTAATATCGCTATAACCGGTTACTATTATTACAGGAGTCTGAGGATACTTTTCCTTTATTTTTATAAGCAGTTCTTTCCCATCAATATCTTCTAATCTAAAATCACATAATACCAAATCGGGTTCAGTGTTTTCTAATTCCTCTAATGCCTTTTTACCGCTATGGGTTAGTATTACTTCGTATCCGTTTTTTATCAGGAAACGTTTTAATAAAATGCACATGTCAACATCATCATCAATCACCAATATTTTACTCATTGTTAGTTTTTTAAGAATTTAAAGTTAAAGATTTTGGTTTTAGGCCCACATTCTTCTTAATTGAGCTACAGGAATCTGCATTTGTTCCCGGTATTTTGCAATAGTTCTACGGGCAACATTAATACCTTTATCACCAAGTATAGTTACCAATTGTTGATCTGTATAGGGATTTGTTTTATTCTCCTGTTCTATAACACCTTCTATAGCAGATTGAATAACTCTATTGCTTACTACCTCACCTTCTTTGTTTATAATACCTTCTGTAAATAAATTTTTCAATAAGATGATACCAAAAGGAGTATCAACATACTTATTAGAGGTAACACGACTAACTGTTGAAATATCAACCCCAACTTTATCTGCTATGTTTTTTAGAATCATTGGTTTTAGTAAACTTACATCACCGGTTCTAAAATAATCTAATTGAATGGCTACCATTGCTTTCATAATTTGCATCATAGTTCCTTCCCGTTGTTTTATAGCATTTACAAACCATTGGGCTGAATTTAGTTTACTTTTTAAATATTGAGTAGCAGCTTTATCTTTTTTTGCAGTAGCAGTATGAACCGTTTGCATTAGTGATTGGTTGATGTATAGAGAAGATGATCTTGATTTAAATAAATTAACTTCTACATCTCCCTGATCATCTACAGTTATAATAAAGTCGGGAATAATATTATTATTTACCGGTAAACCCCCGGAGTCTTCTACAATTGGTTTCATCTTAAGTGAAGCTAGTAAGCGAAGCAAAATTTTTAATTCATCTTCATCTATACAAAGCGATGACATAATGCGATCCATGTTGCGATGATAAAGATCCTGATAATGATTCTCTAGCAATAAAATTGCTTTTTTTACATCAGGTCCCTTTTTGACAATACTGTATAATTGTAATAATAAACACTCTCTGCTATCTTTTGCCCCAACACCTATGGGATCTAGTTTTTGAACAAAATTTAATACTTCCTGTAGTTTTTCGACCTCAATTAATTCTCCGTGTTTAAAAGACAAATCATCTGACATATCCTCCAAATCCTGTTGTAGAAAACCATATCCATTTAGGCAATCAATCATATAATCAGCCAATAGCAATTGTTTTTCGCAAAGACCAAAAAATCTTATTTGTTCCTTTAGCCCATCTCTAAAATCTGAATAAGCTTTAATGGGTATATTGGGCGTATCCTCGCTGTTGAAATAATTTTCATACTCTAATTTATAATCGGGCACATCATCATAGCCATGTTCTTCCCAGTCTTCATAATCCTGTACATCTTCTTTTGCAAACTTGTCTATAGTTGTGGTGTCCTCTTCTTCATTCATTTCCAACATAGGATTTTCTTCAAGCTCCTCCTGTATCCGTTGATCCAATTCAAGTACATTGAGATGAAATATGTTCAGCATTTGAATTTGCTGTGGCAAAATCTTAAGCTGATGCTTTTGGGTTTGAATCTGACTAATCATACTATATAAGCTTTTGGGTTTCTAAATCTTGATAGCAGTAAATCCAATAAAGCACCAAATTTTAAAT
Organism: Segetibacter sp.; assembly: GCA_031423805.1. Taxonomy (GTDB): domain Bacteria; phylum Bacteroidota; class Bacteroidia; order Chitinophagales; family Chitinophagaceae; genus Segetibacter. The sequence goes on from JANPGE010000096.1 coordinate 5,173, forward strand.
CTCAACTCAATTATTCTAAAACAATTGCTAATCAGAATGTTATGAAGTATTATTAAATTATGAGTATGGAATGCGTCTTTCTTATTAAAAAACAGGCGGGGAAATAATTCCCCAACTATCCGGGATATTTATTCAGTTGATTGATTATCAATGCTAATTTCTAAAATAATATAAAAGACAAAAGCTGCCCTAAAGCAGCTTTTGTTTATGTGTTCATAAAAGGAAATTACAATTTAGGATCCTGCCCCTTCCTTTTTGGCTTTTTCAATCAATGCTTCGTTTGCGTAAATAGCAAATTCCACTCTCCGGTTTTGGGCTTTGTTGGCCTCTGAAGTGTTTGGGACTTTTGGTTGGTTTTCACCATACCATGCAGTTTTTATTCGGGACGAAGCAACATTTTGTGATTGTAAATAAGCAGCAACTGATTTAGCTCTTCTTTCAGATAGATCCATATTATGTTCACCAGATCCCGAAGCATCTGTGTGTCCTTCTATAAGAATATAAGAATCGGGATATTTGGTAAATATTTCAGCCAGGTTTTTAATCTTAGATAATGCATCTGTATTAAGGTTTGATTGGTCAACACCAAACAGCACACCAGATTCAAAGGTTACATTGATTCCTTCACCCACTCTTTTTACTTCTGCACCGGGAATGTTAGATATTTCCTTGGCTTGCTTATCCATTTGATGACCTATGATTGCACCTGTAGCACCGCCAACAGCGGCGCCTATTATAGTGCCCAATACTGTATTTTTAGCTGCTGTACCTACCGCAGCACCTACCACAGCGCCACCTGCCGTACCTATTATTGCGCCTTTCTGTGCTTTATTCATATTGCTGCATCCTGTGTTTACCATGCTGGCAATGCTTAAAGCCAGTGCCAGAAAAGGTAATTTGTTAATTTTCATAATTGTATTGTTTATTTTCTTTTAATTTAATACTACAAACCAAAATTCACACCCACATTCAATTGTAGGTTTCGGTTAGCATTTTTATCGTCATTTAATATTGTATTCTTCGTTACATCACTCAATCCGTTGTTGTATGTAACATCTACGTTGAACCAGGTTTTATTAACCAACTTGTAATTAAGACCCGCACCAAAAAGTAATCCAAGATCAAAACTGTCATAATCCTCTTTGTTGCTCACCCCATCTGCGTTGGCAGTAGTAAGAAATCCAAAGGAAGGACCGGCAAAAATTTTAGGTCTAAGTTTGTCACCATATTTATTAAAGAAATAAATAGCTTTAACTGGTATGCGAACATAATTTAAATCAAAATCAATTTTTGACCCGCTGTATTCTACCCTCGTGCCTTCAAAGGAATATTTTACATCTGCTCCAATTCCAAAATGTTCAATTGCGCTATATACAAAAGACAATCCGGCATTACCGCTCAGTTTTGACTTTGAATTACTAACATTGGATATTGAGGATAAACCGAATCCGGCAGTAGGCCCCATAGAAAATTTGCTTTGCGCAGATACGCTGCAATAGTTACCAATAATAATCGCCATAAATAAATACCCTATTTTCATAATTGTATATTTTTCTTAAAAAATATGTTGTAAAGATTTGTCATTCAAATTAATAAACTTCAATATTAAATAACTATACCACTCCACCATACATCTACAGTCAGTTAAATTAATAATAATTTGATTTTAGTAAGGTATGTTGTGGGAATGCCCGTTTGAGCAAATGTTTCTACATAGCGGAAAACAAAATCATTAATAGAGGCGTTTATTTATTGGCAAAGTTTTTACCATATAATTATTAATAATGAAAAGAAAAGTTTTGATAATAGATGACGAAGTGGATTTTTGTTTGTTGTTGAAATACTATCTGTCAAAAAAAGATTGTGATGTAAGTATGTCCCATACACTAAGGGAAGGGTTGGGAATGGTAGAAAATAAACATCCTGACGTCATTATATTGGATAATAATTTGCCCGATGGACTGGGTTGGTCAGAGGCTCAAAATATATTGAAACACTCGCCTGACGCTAATTTGTTTTTGATCAGTGCTAATAAGACCAATATGCAATTTGAGTTAATGAACGACCACTTTCATGTTGTTGAAAAACCAATATCTATTAAGCAGATAGACAATTTCCTGAAATAAAAATTGTATTCCTAAAAAACGCTCCCATGAGTTGCTCGTATAAGTTTATAGGCAATACCGGGTAGCAAATGCATGGCTTTAAGAAACAACGAAGTAGACAACTCTCCGCCAAACACCCCTTGTACATTTCTGCCAATAAACAAACGGGTAGCAAAATTCTTCTTCCAGGTTTTAGCGTAAGATTCCTCCATTTGTTGCCGGTTCATTGTTGAAGAAAAATATTGTTCTATAGCCTCAAATGCAAGTTTGGAGGAATGTAAGGCCATACTCATTCCATTGCCGCAAAGCGGTGTAATCAACCCTGCCGAGTCTCCCAGCATCAGCACATGGTTTTCTACTTGTGACTTTTTATTAAAACTAATTTGAGAAATGGCAAGCGGCTCTTTGTAGAGGAAAGAAGCATTGGAAAAAATCTCTTTAAGTCGTGGATTTTTAGATAAAATATCCTGCTCCATTTGAACAATAGAGTTGTTGCTTTTTTTTAGATTTTCCGCAGTTGTAAGATAACAAAGGCAGCTTTTATTTCCCTCAATTTTTGACATGCCACAGTAGCCATCAGCAAAATTGTGCAATACAATCTCATCTGCAGGATGGTCATGTACGATGTGGTATTTTATGCCAATATAATTATTGAGTTTATTTGCTTTTTGCTTCGCAAATGGTCGGCTCCATTTTATGTCAAGATTGCTTCTTTTTCCAAATGCCGAAACAACGACTTTCGCATTTACTAAACCGGCAGAAGACTCTACGGAAAACGCATCATTTTCAAAAGAAACATTGGTCACTTTTGTTTCTGTAAAAATGGAAGCTCCTTGTCCAATAGCAATCTTATACAATTCTTCGTCAAGGCAATAACGGCTGATTCCAAACCCGCCCAAAGGAAGCGGAAATGAATACATTTTGCCATTGGCATCAGATATTTTCAACTGATTAATAATGGGTAGATTTAGTTGGGAAAATGGCAAACCAAGCGACTCTAAAAACGGCTTGCTTTCCAGGCTGATGTATTCTCCACAAACTTTATGAAACGGATAATTTTCTTTCTCAAAAAGTACAACAGAAATGCCTTTTGCAGCGCATTGTATAGCCATTGACAAACCAGCTAATCCACCACCAATAATGGCTACTTCGTATGTACTGTTGTTGTTCATTTTTGTGATTGCAGTTGTCGTCATTGCGAGGCGGAGGTACGACAACGAAGCAATCTGCTTTGTAAAAGTTTAAAAATCCTTCTAAAAAATCTTGCATTCAAAACAGCAGATTGCTTCGTCGTTCCTCCTCGCAATGACGGGTACTTCCTATGTTTAATTCTTCACCACCACCAAAAACCTAAAAGCCCATTTCCATTGTATATCAAATTGAGTTATTCCGGCTTTACCCAAAAGCATTTCAAACTCTTTTTTTGTAAAACCCCTCCTCACACTTAATGGAGCATCGTTCTTCACAAGATAGGATTTGGAAAAAATTGCCGTTAATATTTTGATGGAATAGTAAGCCAAAGGATGCCTCTGCAAGTCATTAATAAAAAATCCAATAGCACTGTTTTCATTCATCCAATTGAATTGAAAGACTAAATCCTCATCGGTAAAGTGATGGCAAAATAAACTAGAGAAAATTATATCCGGATTTGACGATAAATCAACTTTTTTATAGTCGTTCGTTATCCATTTTACAGAGCCCATAAATTCTTTTCTGCCTTCGGCAAATGTGATGCATTCGGGCTTCATATCTATACCTATCAATGAGACATTGATGTTGTTCTTGTTGCACCATTTATCTATTGCTAATAGATTATCGCCCCCACCGCACCCTATTTCACAAACGGTTATTGATTGGGTATTCTTAGCTAGTTTTCTGAATCCCTCAATTGTTATTTTATGACCACCCAACCATGTGTTAATGAAGTTGAGTTCCTTCATATTTTGCCGGATGTCTTCAAACGGAATATCATCCCGGTCAAGCAGTTCTTTTTTGTATGACCTGTTGGTAAATGTCATGCCTTTTCTGCAATAAAAGTTTCCATGGTTAAGCCCGGGCCGAAAGCCACTCCAAACACATTTGCCTTGGTATCGGCAAGCGGTTTCATTATTTCTTTTAATACAAACAGGATAGTTGGCGAAGACATATTTCCGTTTGCAGACAACACCTTTCTGGAGGTAGATAAATCATCGGGAGAAAGCCCAAGTTTTGACTGTATAACATCAACAATTTTTTTGCCTCCGGGGTGAATGCACCAATGACTGATTTCGTCAATGGTGTTGTTTCCTTTTTGCAAAGCTCTGTCAACCAACCCGGCAATATCTTCTTCAATTAATTGCGGAATGTATGAACTCAATTTCATCAAAAAGCCCTCGGTGCTTAATTGCCAACTCATATCTTCTTTGCCTTTTGTGGCTATTTCTGAATAGAAACTTTTTAAGCGAAGCGCATTTTCTGAAACAATATTGTTAGACACCAACACTGCTGCACTACCATCACCAAATAGCAAGCTGCTTGCTGCATTATCCAATGAATAATTTTGCTGAAAATGCAACGTACAAAGTTCTGTACAAACTACCACGACGTTGGATTTCAGTTCGCTGTCGCAAATCATTTTTGCAATCTTAAGTGCATGAATGGCGGCATAACATCCCATAAAATTGACCGATGTTCTAAACACATCAGCAGGTAGTTGAAGCAATTCAGCTATTTGCAAATCCAGACCCGGAGCACTCATACCTGTGCAACTCACCGTAATAAGGTGAGTAATTTGTTTGGGTTCAATAAACCCGTCAATGCAATTGTGAATACTCTCAACAGAAAGCCCCGGCGCATATTCGTCAAACAATTTCATTCTGCAATCCAACGAACGGTTTTTGGCATCGGGAGAAATAAAAGCCCATTCATTTTGCGAAAGCGAAAAATCCGGCAATACTGAATAGCGATCTTCTATTTCGCTATGGCGGTATAAAAAGGCCAGTTTCCTGGAATTACTTTCATCCAGTTTGTAAGCCCTTTGCATAAAATGCAAAATATCACTCTGCCTGTGGCGATACTGTGGTACTGCGGTTCCTATGGAAATAATATTAGCCAAAATGTTGAATGAAAATAATGGTGATAAAAGCAAGACTGGTGCATGTGCTTGCCAGCCAATTTATAGTCATGGTGTGCTGAAAGTCTGCGGCATGTTCATTTTTCAAAACCTGCAAAAACCATTTGGAAAAATATACGACAACAGGAAGAAAAAAGATTAGCAACACAACAAACAGCTTGTAATGTTGATGGCCGCTGTAGTATAACCATAGAATACCAATGGCAATAGTGTACATAACAGCGCAAAAAATAAAAGTCCCTCGTTTTCCCAGCATCATACTTATTGTTGTTACCTGATCGTTCGCATCAGATTCGTGTTGATAAATCTGTGTAATTGGGTAAAATCCCCCTATTAAAAATGCCGCCGCAACCAAGCCAAGCCATGATACATGGATATCTAAATTTTGATTGCAGCCATAATAAACAGCAAAAAAAGTCAGCGAACCCTGGTTAAGTATGACCGTTAAATATCCTGCCAAAGGATATTGCTTTAAACGTATTGGTCTGTAACTATACAACCTTGAAAATAAAATGTAAATACCAATACAACCTGCAAGCAATGGCGAAATAATCAATGACAAAACAATCGCTATAGCGTCCATTATAATTGATACAACAAACAATTGCTTAGTTGGTTGCATTGGATTCTTAACGCCACCAATGCTACCCTCGTCCCTGTCCATATAACTATTATACCCATTGCTTGATGGATAAACCAACAAATGAAAAATACTGAATACAAGAATTGCCCTGCTCACATTAATATCTTCAACAAAGCTTAATGCAAACCAATAAACCGGCATTAAAAAATAGGAAAAAGGAAACCGAAGTAATTGTATTGTAGAGCGTTGGATCAAAAAGCAGGTTTTATCATTAAATGTAAAAAAATAAAAGCGATAACAATAGATTTTGTTTAAAGTCACTTTTACAAATGCAAAAATGACTCCATGTACTGGATACTCAATTGAATCTGTATATATGTTAGTAACCGTTAAAAACTTGCCTGAATCAATTGGGAATGATTTTCTCGGCAAAAACTTTCCGTCCTTTGCTCAAAATATTTTATAGATGAAAATCATTTCATTTTTGTTGATAGTTGTAGTATTTGCTTCCTGTAGCCCAAATAATGTTACTAAAGAAGATAGCCTCAAAAAGTATTTTGATGATAACAATGTACGGGGCACTTTTGGCATTTACAACAATGGAACAGACCATTTTACCATATATAATCTAACACAGTTTAAAGATAGTGCATACCTACCTGCCTCAACTTTCAAAATAGTCAATTCGCTTATCGGTCTGGAAACGGGAATAATAAGCAACGAAAAAATGCTTATTAAATGGGATGGAGTTGAGCGTAAGCTTCCTGAATGGAACCGTGATTTAACTATGGATTCAGCCTTTAAGGTTTCTGCTGTTCCATACTTTCAGGAGGTGGCCCGTCGTATAGGTAAAGATACCATGCAGCAATGGCTCGATAGTTTGGGTTATGGTCAGCGTTATGGTAAATTTAGAATTGGAAAAATTGATACTTTTTGGTTAGACAATACCCTTAAAATCACTGCTGATGAACAACTAGGCCTTGTAAAGCGATTGTATTTTGATCAGTTGCCCTTTCAAAAAAGAAGTATGCGGGTGGTAAAAGAAGTGATGGTGATGGAAAAAAATTCAAATTACTCGTTGTCTTATAAAACCGGATGGGGACAACTGCCTAATGGCAATTCAATTGGTTGGGTTGTAGGATGGGTAGAAGAAAACCGGCACCCACATATTTTTGCATTAAATGTAGAAGGACCTTCTAACACAGATATGCCAACGGTTAGAATGAATATTCTAAAAGGTATTTTAACGCAGCTTGGTTATCTTAAAGGAAAAATGTAAAATTTCTGATTTTTGAATTTCTGATTTTGAGATATTTGTTTTTGAACTTTTCTGCTAACCCGATTTCTAAATATTAAGTACTCAATACTAAAAATGACTTTTCAACACATAGAATTTCTTTTTGCACTTGCACTTATAATACCACTTACGGTTTTATTTGTTCTGGTATTGAAATGGAAAAAAAATGTGAGAAAAAAAATCGGAGATGAAGAATTGGTAAATTCGTTAACAGCCGGTTATTCGCATAGAAATTATAACTGGAAGTTTATCTTAATCATTATTGCATTGGCACTTTGCATAGTAGGAGCCGCAAATTTACGATCCCCCAAGCAAGGCAGTACAGGCGATAGGACCGGCATAGATGTAATGGTTGCGCTGGATGTTAGTAATAGTATGCTTGCACAGGATGTAAAACCCAACCGACTGGAAAGGGCACGCCAGGTTATCAATAAACTCATAGATAAAATGGGCAACAACCGAATGGGGCTTGTTTTATTTGCCGGTCAGGCTTTTTTGCAAATGCCACTTACCGGCGATCTTGCAGCGGCACATATGTATGTATCAAACGCAAGTACAGATGCAGTTCCAAATCAAGGCACTGTAATTGGGGATGCACTAAGGCTGTGTAATACATCGTTAGACAATAAAGAGAAAAAATACAAGGCGGTCATTCTTATTTCTGATGGTGAAGATCAGGATGAAACTGCTGCTAAAGCGGTAGAAGCATTGCAACAAAATGGTGTAATTGTATATACAGTTGGTATTGGTTCACCTGATGGCGCTCCAATTTTTGATGCGGCAACGAAAGATTTTAAAAAAGATGAAACAGGTGTAACCGTAGTTTCTAAATTAAATGAAAAAGACCTGAAGGATATTGCTGAAAAAACGGGGGGCCAATATCAATTGTTTACAAATGCAGATGATGTGGCCACCAAATTGTATAAATTGTTGGATAATATGGAAAAGAAACATATTGGCGGCTCTGGCATTAAAGTGTACAACTCTTATTTTCAATGGTTTTTATTGGTTGCATTTATCTTACTGCTTTTAGAAATTGTTATTCCTGAAAGAAAAATGAAATGGTTTTCATGGTCAAAGTAATAGTACTCATATTTGGTTGTTTTAGTATCGCTACGCTCAATGCTCAGCAAGAGCAGGGGGCTATAGTGCAGGGTAATGAACTTTATAAAAAAGGCGAGTTTGAAAAAGCAACACAGCAATATCAGAAGGCTACAGAACTGAACCAAGAAAATACCAATGCATTTTACAACCTTGGAAATGCGTTGTATAAAACCGGAAAAAAAGAGGAAGCAGAAAAAGCATTTTCCGGCGCAGCCGAAAAAACAAAAACCCCCTTACAGAAATCAAAGGCATTGTATAACAAAGGTGTAACACTAACACGTCAGAAAAAACTGGAAGAAAGCATAAATGCATATAAACAAACACTTCGATTAAACCCCAATGACCAACAGGCTAGGGAAAACCTTCAGATGGCACTGAACGAACTAAAAAAGCAACAAGAGCAGCAAAAGCCAAAAGAAGATCCTAAAAAGCCAGACGATAAAAAGCAACCTCAAAATGAGGACAAACCGAAACCAGAGCAAAATAATAGCAAACTCAATAAGCAACAGGTAGAACAAATGCTCAATTCCTTACGTCAGGAGGAGAAAAGATTGCAGCAAAATGTTCAGAAGAAAAATAATCAGGGAAGCAATAATGCAAAGGATTGGTAAGGATAGTCATAAATTTGTTTTAAACACGAGTTTACCTAAATGAAGAACACACAGTATATAAAAACCATGCTTTCTAATGCTCTGCCGGGATTGAAACAAAAATATCCGGTTCAAAGCATTGCACTATTTGGTTCCCATGCTCGTGGAGAACAAAAATGTAAAAGTGACATTGATATTCTGGTTGAATTGAATGGAGAAATGGACTGGAATTATTTTGATTTATGCTATGAAATTCAGGCGTTATTTCCGGAAGAAAAAGTAGATGTTGTTTCAAAAGGAGCTATTCAGGAAAATTATTGGAAGTTTATAAAAGAAGATCTAATTTATGCCTAAGAGAGATGAGAAAGTAATTCTTGAAGACATACTTGATAACATCAAAATTATTCTTCAAATCACTTCTGGGTAAACGAAAGAGGAATTTTTTGCAAATAGAATTATTCCTTTGCGACTGATAGAGGCTTCGAAATTATTGGAGAGGTGGCAAGACAATTGCCGGATTCATTTATTCAACTTCATGACGAGATTGAGTGGAATTAGATGATTTCTTTCAGAAACTTGCTTATTCATGAATATTTTAGGGTTGGGAGAAGCATTCAGTGGAATATTATACAAAATATCTTACCCGATTTGCTTTCACAAATACAAAACATTTACTTGTCTATTTCATAGATTTACGCTCATATTCATTCTTTAAAAGAATTAAAACTCATTTTCTTCTTAAACCTTACAATTTATAGTTTGTTACTTTTGTAAGAAATAAACTTTCACATTAATGACGGTGTTATTAAAATAATTAGCCACATTTTGTGAAACAAATACCCACTATGCAATCATATTGTAACTCACTTACCCAATATAGCCGTCTACTAACACGTGAAGTAAAAATTGGCGATCTTCTTCTTGGTAACCTGCACCCCATTCGTGTACAAACCATGACTACTACAGATACCATGGATACTATTGGAACAGTGGAGCAAACTATTAGATGTATAGAAGCGGGAGCGGAACTGGTGCGCATAACTGCACCAAGCAAAAAGGAGGCAGAGAATCTGCTATTGATTAAGAATGAGTTGAACAAGAGGGGTTACTTTGTTCCGTTGGTAGCCGACATACATTTTACACCAAATGCAGCAGAAATTGCAGCCCGTATTGTAGAAAAAGTAAGGGTAAACCCCGGCAATTATGTTGACAAAAAGAAGTTTGAATTTATAGAGTATACGGATGCTGATTATATTGAAGAAATAGAAAGGATCACCGAACGATTTACCCCTTTGGTTAAAATTTGTAAAGAGTATGGAACAGCAATGAGAATAGGTACCAATCACGGAAGCCTTAGCGACCGCATCATGAGCCGCTATGGCGACACGCCTATGGGTATGGTAGAAAGTGCAATGGAGTTTCTCCGCATTGCACGAAGCGAAAGCTACCACAATATTGTGCTAAGCATGAAGAGTAGCAACCCACAAGTCATGGTCCAGGCATACCGCCTCCTCATTCACCAAATGATGGAGGAGTTTAACGAATGTTATCCGCTACATCTTGGTGTTACAGAAGCTGGCGATGGCGAAGATGGACGGGTAAAAAGTGCTGCCGGTATTGGAACATTGCTCGAAGATGGTATAGGCGACACTATACGGGTAAGCCTGACCGAAGATCCGGAATTGGAAATACCCGTTTGTAAGGATTTGGTAAAAAGGTATGAAGCCCCCCCAGCCCCCCGAAGGGGCGAGATAGGTGTAGCGCCATCATCAATAGTTGACAGCCCAAAAGACAAACAGGCTTCTTCATTACTAATCGGCCACCATCAGTTTAGTCAGGGTGTTGTGCCATCACTCCCCCCTTGGGGGGTCTGGGGGGCTGGTCGCCGCGAAACATTTGCCGTAGGAAATATTGGTCATCACCATGTTCCGGTAGTTGTTGCAGACCTTAGTAAAATAAAAAACATTTCAGAAAAAGATCTGGAAAGCATAGGTTACACTTATAACGTAGCTACTGATAAATGGAGCATTAGTGATACAGCGGCAGATTATGTTTTTACAGGAAATCAACTAATCAACTTTTCTCTACCGGGTACATTGAAGGCGATTGCGTATCCTGACACCTGTTTTTCCTCCCCTTTTGTGGGAGGTCAGGAGGGGGCAGTCTTCCCCATCTTCGATATAAGCGGATATGTGCAGGCTGAACAAAAAAGCCAAATCATTAATTTCGTAATGATGGATTGCTTTAATGATGATACATCCATTAACGATTTCACCCATTTGGAGACTATTGCCAATGACCCTACTGTTGTTATTTGCTTAAGCAGTACCAACAAAAACGCTATGCAATCCATCCGCCGTATGTTTATGGAGTTGATGCTTCGCAAAATAAAAAATCCTGTTGTTATTATTTGTGACAGCTATTGGCAAACAGCAGATGAACACCTCATACACTACTCAACAGAATGTGGGGCACTTCTGCTAGATGGTTTTGGTGATGGGATTTGTCTTGGTATGAATAGCGAAGCTTATAACGGTATGGCAGCCAACAATGCCTCCGGAAGAAACTACCTGGTGAATCAGTCTGCGGAGCAATTCATCAACAACACAGCTTTTGCGATTTTGCAAGCTACCCGTACCCGTATTTCCAAAACAGAATACATATCATGCCCATCATGTGGACGTACTTTGTTTGACCTGCAGGAAACAACCGCAAAAATAAGAGCTGTAACCAACCACCTGAAAGGAGTAAAGATTGCCATAATGGGCTGCATTGTAAATGGGCCGGGAGAAATGGCCGATGCAGACTTTGGTTATGTGGGTAGCGGAGTTGGAAAAATAACTTTATACCGCGGCAAAGAAGTTGTAAAGCGCAATGTCGATAGCGATATTGCCGTGTCAGAACTAATCCTGTTGCTGAAAGAAAGTGATGCGTGGGTGGAGCCTGTGATGTAAATAAAATTATTTAATGATAATTATTTTCTATAAGGGTGCCTCAAATTTTTTGGCATAACATAAAAAAAGCCCAATAGCACCACAACACTCTAGATGTGCGACGCCCAAAGTGTTCAATCATTGAATAAATGCCCGTTACCCAAATTTGCCATCAAACCTCATAAATCACCAATCCCACATCCGCTATCCAAAAACTATCTTTGCCCTCCGTTGTAATAATCTAAAGCTAAAATATGCAGACCGATTTTCTCGTTATAGGTAGTGGCATTGCCGGCCTTACTTATGCCCTTAAGGTGGCTGAAGCAATGCCCGACAGGCAAGTCATTGTAATTACAAAAGCACAACCCGACGAAACCAATACTAAGTATGCCCAGGGCGGCATTGCCGGAGTGTGGGACAATGAAAAAGATAGTTACGACAAGCACATAGAAGATACCCTCATAGCCGGCGATGGCCTATGCAATCCTAAGATTGTGGAAATAGTAGTAACCGAAGGTCCACAGCGTATTAGGGAGATAATAGAATGGGGCGCAAATTTTGACAAAGACTCACAAGGCGATTACTCACTGGGCAAAGAAGGTGGCCACAGCGAAAACCGCATACTTCACCACAAAGATGTGACCGGTGCCGAAATGGAACGGGCACTTATCAACCGCATCAAATCGCTACCCAATATTCGCTTGATTAACCATTGTTTTGTTATTGACATTATTACCCAGCATCATCTTGGTTATTTGGTTACAAAGTCCACTTTAGATATTGAGTGTTTTGGTGTGTATGTGCTCAATCACGATACCAACGAAACCGAGAAGATTTTATCAAAAGTAACCGTGCTTGCAACAGGTGGAAACGGCCAGGCATACCGCACCACCACCAACCCTATCATAGCAACCGGCGATGGTGTTGCTATGGTCTATCGTGCCAAAGGGCGTATAGAAAATATGGAATTTATACAGTTTCACCCAACGGCTTTGTACCAGCCCGGTGTATCACCTTCGTTTCTTATAACCGAAGCTGTCAGAGGAGACGGGGGCATACTCCGCAACAAAAACGGTGAAGCATTCATGGAGCGCTACGACCCACGCAAAGACCTTGCACCACGTGACATAGTAGCACGTGCCATAGACAACGAAATGAAAAAAGGCGGTAACGAATTTGTATGGCTTGACTGTCGCCATATGCCCATCGAAAACTTCAGGCACCACTTTCCAAACATTTACCAAAAGTGCCTAAGCATTGGTATTGATGTTACAAAAGACATGATCCCTGTAGCGCCTGCAGCACATTACAGTTGCGGCGGCATAAAGGCCGACGAGTTTGGGCAAACCTCCATTCGCAACCTTTATGCATGTGGGGAGTGTGCAAGCACAGGCCTTCATGGCGCCAACAGGCTTGCCAGCAACAGCCTGTTGGAAGCGATGGTTTTTGGACATCGTGCTTACCTTCATTCTATCGACAAACTTCCGGAAATAGAAGCGGAGTATGCACTTAACAAGTTTGATATTTCTGCCATTCCCGATTGGAATGCTGAAGGCACACGAGAACCAAAGGAGTTGATTTTGATAACGCAAAGTCTCAAAGAGTTGCAGCAAATCATGAGCGATTATGTGGGCATTGTTCGTACCGATGTCCGCCTTGCACGTGCCATGAAACGCCTTGATTTACTCTTTGAAGAAACCGAAGAGCTATACAGAAATACCAGTGTCTCTACACAACTTTGTGAACTACGCAACCTTATTTCTGTGGGTTATCTTATTGTCAAAAGTGCGTCTTTCCGCAAAGAAAGCCGCGGCCTGCATTTCAACACCGACTACCCGGAAAAAAGCAGTTTGAAAGAAAATATTATTTTGTAAAGGAGTAGCAAGATTTTAGTAGCAAGTAGTAAGACAGAACTGGTGCGGAAAACACGATGTTAGAAATAGTCACCTTTCTCCTTTGAGAGAAGGGTCGGGGATGCGGCTTTTTTGGAACCAGCATTTGTTCTTTGCTCATCATCGTTGTGTCACTCACTTGTACAGCATATCTTTATTCAACTTTTTACACTATTTGCCAATTTTCTTTGTAATAATATGCCGGCATTAGCACATTAGTAAATCATCACATTATCATATTCGTATGAAAATTCTCCACACCGCTGATTGGCACTTGGGCAAATGGCTCGACAACTTCTCCCGTCTTCAGGAGCAGAAAGAAGTCTTGCAGGAAATTTGCGAAATAGCCGAAGCAGAAAATGTAGATGCAGTCATTGTTGCAGGCGATTTGTATGATACATTCAATCCATCAGCAGAGTCGCAGGAGCTCTTGTATAAAACGCTAAGAAGATTAGGTAACAATGGCAAACGAGTGGTTATAGCCATAGCCGGCAACCACGACCAACCCGAACGTATAGAGGCTCCAGACCACCTTGCCCGTGAACATGGAATTGTGTTCATCGGTTATCCAAACACCACTGTGCCCATCACCAGTGGCAGCGAGTTTTGCATCACCAAAAGCCAAGCCGGCTTTATAGAAATACAATTGCAACACTGCCAAGAACCGTTGCGCCTTTTAGTTACACCTTATGCCAATGAGTTCAGGCTAAAAACATATCTCGGTGCAGATAATCCTGAAGAAGAATTAAGAATAGTACTGCAACAAAAATGGAAGGAACTTGCTGATAAACATTGCGACAGCAAAGGAATTAATATTTTATGTGCTCACCTTTTCTTTATGAAAAAAGGAAGCACACCATCGGAAGAGCCCGATGATGAAAGACCGATATTACATATTGGTGGTGCACAAGCCATTTACTCTGAAAATATTCCCAAGCAAATACAGTATGCCGCACTTGGGCACCTGCACCGCTACCAGGTTATTGACACTGTACCTTGTCCAATAGTTTACAGCAGCAGCCCATTGGCATACAGCTTTGCCGAAGCCAGCCAGGAAAAATATGTTGTAATAATAGAGGCAGGTCTAAATGAACCCTTGATATTTCGCAAGACCGCTTTGACCAAAGGAAAACAACTGCTCCGAAAAAGATTTGAGGACATAGACGAAGCCATTATTTGGCTCAATCAAAACCCTGAAACCTTGGTTGAACTAACGATAGTAGCAGATGAATTTCTGGCAGTCAAAGATCGTAAGCGGCTAAACGATGCACACAGCGGGATCGTTAATATTATACCCGAGATTGCGAACAAAGCTTTTACACTAAATGAGACCGGAAAAATTGATTTGAATAAATCTGTAGAACAATTATTCGTCGAATATTTTCAGCACGTAAAAGGGCAGCAACCTGATGAAAATTTAATGCAATTATTTAAAGAAGTTTTGGGAACAACAGAAGAAGTATAATCACACACAAACGCCATGATACCTGTATCACTCACTATAAAAGGATTGTATTCATACCAGCAGGAAACTACTATTGATTTAGGCCCATTAACTGCTGCAGGTTTGTTTGGCATATTCGGAGCTGTAGGTAGTGGCAAATCAACTATTCTTGAGGCGATCACATTTGCACTTTATGGTGAAACAGAACGCCTAAACAGTCGTGACAGCCGAGGCTACAACATGATGAATTTAAAAAGCAATGAACTGCTTATAGACTTTGTTTTTGCAAGCGGATCTCCACAAGAAAAATACAAGTTCACGGTCAATAGCAGACGCAATAAAAAAAGATACTTAGAAACAACTGCTTTTGAACGCAAAGCATATCATTGGATAAATAACGATTGGCAACCAATAGTCAAAACAGCTGATGAAATATTGGGGCTTTCTTACGACAATTTTAAGCGGACAGTTATTATTCCGCAAGGCAGATTTCAAGATTTTCTACAATTGAAAGAGACTGAACGTGTGCAGATGCTGAAAGAGATTTTTAATCTTGAAAAGTATGAGCTTGGTCCTAAAGTGGCCTTACTAACCAAAGCTAATGATTTAAAAATCAGCCACACCGAGGGACAAATGCAGGTTTTACCAGTAATGGATGCAGTAGTCCTTCAAGAAAAGGAAAATGAAATTGTGATTTACCAAAAGCAACTGGATGAAAATACCATTGAATTAAAAAGGAAGCAGCTTGAAGCAAGGACTTTTGAAACTTTAAAAGAATTGTTTACAGACCTTCAGAACAAAACAAATCTTTTAAATAAACTTCAAGAAAAAGAACCTGCCTTTCTTCAACTGGAGAAAGATGTAAACGAATATGAAAATTGCGAGAAAATTTTCAAAAATTTATTTGAAGCCAATAATAAACTTGAAAAATCTATCAACGAAAAATCAGAAAATTTAACGAAGCATAAGAAAGATAGTGATGCCTTGGGAAATGCAATAAAGCAAAGCGAATCGCTTTTAAAAAATCTTGAAGAAAGCTACAAGAACAAAGATGTTTTACTACAGAAAGCAGGCGAACTTGAAAAGGTTATTTTAATAAAAAATTTAAAAACAACAGTAGAAAATTTTTCGAAGCGAATAATAAACGGACAGGAGTTGATTATCCAAAAGGAAAAGGAGTCCGATGATTTGAAAAAGGCAATTACATCATTGCGGGAAAGTGTTTTAGCAAAAGAACAGTCATTGCCAGACACGACTACATTGATAGAGTTGAGTAGCTGGTTTGGTAATATGAATCAGTTAAGAAATGAAATAATTAAAGAATTAAATGCAAATGAGGAAGCTCAAGATGTGTTGGTGAAAACGTTGCAAAACATTAGTCGGGAGTTAAAAAATTTTCCCTCATCGATTATATTTGACCCCGTACCAGAATCTATAGAAATTGTACATAGCAAAGCAGATCAATTCATCACTGTAAATGCCGATAATTTGCTTGTGCTAAAAGAAGAATTAGCACATCTGGAACTTTCTAAAAAGTTGGAATCCTTTGTTCTAAACATTCAACCCGGCGACGAATGTCCCCTATGCGGTTCTTTGCATCATCCCAAAATTTTGTCTGTAGAAAATGTTACCGGTGAGATTATTACTTTAAAAGAAAAAATTACCAATGTAGAAAAGGAAACTGCTTCAATTCAAAAGATATTGATTATTATATCTGTCTTGTATGCCGAATATAACAGTCAGAAACAAAGTGCAAATAAAAAGAAGGAAAATTTAGCAAAGCTTGAAAAGGATTTGGAAATGTATAAATCCGGCTTTTCATTTCCTGGTTATACAATTGATGATGAACAACGACTGAAAGATGAATTGAAGCAATTAGAAGAAGAAAGAAATAGCATAAATGAACTGCGAAAGCAAATAGTTACAAAACAAGAAGAGGCGGAAAAGCTGTCAAAAAATATTATTGAATATAAAACCGGGGTAGAAAAAATAAGCAGAGAAATGGCTCAATCGGAAGGCGAGTTGCGATTATTGGAAAGTCAGGTGTTGCTTCATGTATTACAAGATGAAGTGGTGAAGGAAAACGACGTTCTACAAAACAGCATTACAAAGCACAAGATTGATTTTACTAAAATAACGAACGATTATGAATATGCTTCAAAATCATTGCAGGATAACCTTACAAAACAGGGAACATTAAAAGGAAAAATAGAAGAAGTTCAAAATCAGCTTGCAATAGAAAACGCAGATTTTAAAATAACAGTCCATTCCATACAATTATTATTAATTGAAAATGGGTTTGCAGATAAAGAAGCGGTCTTAAACATACTCTCAAGAAAACCAAACCTTATTGCCGAAAAAGAAAGTATATCCATTTATAAAAGAGATTTGTATACTGCTCAATTACAAAAAAGTGAAGCACAAAATAAAGTTACAGAAAAGCAATACGATGAGCATATTCATGTTGCCTTAAATGTACAAATAACAGCCCTGGTCATTCATTTAAGGGAACAAACAGAATTATTGACAAATCTTAAGCGAGACCTGTTTCAGTTAAAAGAGCAGTTACAACTAAGAGAGAAGTTGCAAAAAGAGTTTGATTTGTTAACAGAACGAAGCGGAAATTTAAAAACATTGTCCAACTTGTTCAGGTCAGGTGGTTTCGTAAATCATGTATCATCGGTATATCTCCAAAACCTAATCAATGCTGCCAATAAGCGGTTTTATAAAATGACCCGCCAAAAATTATTGTTGGAATTAACTGCCGATAATGCCTTTCAGGTTCGGGATTTTTTTAATAATGGTGAAGTGCGAAGTATAAAAACGCTATCAGGCGGGCAAATGTTTCAGGCAGCATTATCATTGGCCCTTGCACTTGCCGATAATATTCAACACCTTACGTCATCTACTGAAAACTTCTTTTTTTTGGATGAGGGTTTTGGTTCATTGGATAAAGACGCCTTACTAATAGTATTTGAAACATTGCAGCAATTGAGGAACGAAAATAGAATTGTAGGAGTAATTTCCCATATTGAGGAAATGCAACAAGTTATAAACGTTAATTTATTAATTTCAAATCACGCTGAAACAGGAAGTTTTTATAAAAGAAGTTGGGTGTAGTATAAAAAAAAATTTAACCATCATGCCACCTTTTATCTAATAATTGTGTCTAAGTGGATAACTTGTTAACTATAAAAGCTTAATTTTATTGTCCAAACAAATATAAATTATTACAAAATTTCTAGAAAAAGCTATCTTTAAACTTGAATAAATATTAAGTTTTTGTTTTTTTGATCAGTTTTTTTTAGTTTTGCCAATATAATGGCAAGATATTTACTTAAGAATCATTAATTAATAACAAATATTTTAACAAAAACTAAAAAGTTAACACCCACATAAATTAACTGTATGCAAATCAGAAAGTACGCCTTACTTTTAGCTTTTATAAGCTTATTCTCTCATCTTGGTTTCTCGCAGGGAGATGCGATGCCAACATGGAAAGACACTTCTAAAGTCTCGACTAAAAGTCAGGCTCAGCAAAATGATTTTTTAAATCATACTTACCCATATCCTCCAAAACCACGTAATCAATGGGAATTAGGTTTTGCGGTAGGTAATAGCATCATACTTGGCGATATTAAATCCAAAGCAGATGTAGGCGGAACAATTACCTTAAGAAAGGCCTTGTCCACTACATTCTCACTTCGCGGCATTTATTTTGGAGGATACCATCAAGGATACCCTAGTGGTTATGGCACTTTGATAGGACAGAAATCTTATCAAAACTGGACACACAGCTTAGGTATGGATTTAATTGCATCACTAAACCCTATAAGTATTTACAGAGGTAATCCCAAAACCAATATTTACATTTTGGGTGGAGTTAATCTTGTAGCTGCAAAAGTATTTGAGTATGTAGGTGGTGGTCGTGCACAACAAATTGATAATAATTACCGCACTTTTTATGGTTATGGTGTTGCAAATTCACTTTCAGGTCTTTTTCCTGGAGCAGAAACAATCATTGGAAAAAAAGTTAACAACAGAAAAGGTTGGTCATTATTACCAGCACTTAGTTTTGGAGCAGGTATGTCTGTTAAGCTGAATAAAAAGGTTAACATTGGTATAGAGCAAAGATTTATGGGCGGTAATTATGATTTACTTGATGCCCGCAGAGGTGGTGCTTCATCTAGTGATGTTTATAGCTTTACCAGTGCAAGATTAAATCTGAATATAGGTAGTTCATCTTCAAGGGTTGAACCTTTATGGTGGATTAATCCAAATAATTATGTATACAATGAGCTTAATCGTCCAACTCACATGATTTTACCAGCTCCGGTTTTACCTGACGCTGATAATGATGGAGTTACTGACCAATTTGACATGGAGCCAAATACTCCAAGTGGGTCTCCTGTTGATGTTCGTGGTGTAGCTAAAGATACGGATGGCGATGGTGTTCCTGATTACAAAGACAAGGAATTACTTACACCTTCTAAATGTTTTCCTGTTAATGCTGATGGTGTAGGAAATTGCCCTGAAGCTGCTTGTTGTACAGAATTAAGAAACAAGCTTGATAGTTTACATCATAATGGTGGTGGCGATAATGGTGGTGGTGACAATGGTGGTAATTGTGGATTGAATAATCTCCCATCTATCCAATTCAAATCTGGTTCTTCTAAGCTAAGCACATCTGCAATGAATATGTTAGCTGCTGCAGCTGCTCAAATCAAATCTCAACCTGATTGTCGCGTTAAAGTTGTCGGTCATGGTACTAGTGACAAACGTGCTCAACAAATGAGCTGGGATAGAGTTAAAGCAGTTATTCGTTACTTTGTTGAGAAGCAAGGTTTATCACAAGACAGATTTATATTTACCTATGGTGAAGAAGGTGATAATAACACCGTTGATCTAGTTGGAACAAAAGAAACTGGTCCAAATACAGTACCTGCTCCTCATCCAAATTTGAGAAACAATAGATAAAACTTAATTTAGAATATTTATAACCCCAATCATTTAGGTTGGGGTTTTTTTATAATGCAAAAAGGATTTTTATTAGGTTAAATTATACTTTTTCGCAACAGTGGGGAAGAAATTTATAATACTATAAAATGAAATAGAAAAATTATATCTAATAAATTACCAATAAATAATACAGTACTTTAAAAATTCCCAATACTAAACCCAATAATTAAAATAGGCAAGAGGTCTTCCCATTGCCTATTTTAATATTAATTATTAAAAACTTTTATCAATAATAATAAGTCATAATAATATATAATGAGTATTGTACGCAAAAAAAATATATTATGCGACTGCACACTTTTGTGTAAGTATACTTACTCTAAGGGCTAATTCTGTAAATGATAAAGGCATACTAATGTAATCATCGGCCCCTTTCTCAAAAGCCTTATTTAATTCATCTTCATCAGTATTATTAGAAATAACTATAACGGGAAGATTTTTTTTCTTGGCTTCTTCTACATAATTAAAACCACGACCTCGCGAAATATCAGCAATAACAATATTGGGATTGTATAAATCAATGGCTCGGGATGCTGAAACACTTTCATTAGAAACTACTAACTCGTAGCCTTTTGTGAGTAATGTTAGCCTTAATGCGGTGGCTAAAAATGTTTGTTCTTGAACGAATAGGACTTTCATTTGTATGGATTTATAGGATATAGAAATTTACCGTAATTTTACTTAAAAAAATATACTATTCTATAACTTCAAAAATCCGTATTTATTGTAAGAGAATTTTTTTTTGAGACAAAATCCCATTTTGATATTAGCCCACCTTCTTATTCAATATTTTCTTTATTCGAATGGATAGTTCAATTGGATTAAAAGGTTTTGTAATGAAATCATCTGCACCCAATTGAAATGCTTCCATAATTGTATCTTCTTCACCAATGCTTGAAAGTACAATTATGGGAATCTTTTTCCCTCCCCGGCTTTTAACCATGCCTATTAATTCAAGACCCGAAGTATGTGGCATTAGGATATCGGTTATTATTACATCAGGATTAAATTCATTTATGTTATTTATTGCATCTGCTACATTATTGTGAGTCATGACAGTAAAACCTTCCTTTGTCAATTTAAATTTTAATGCTTGTAAAACAACCGCATCATCTTCCACAATTTGAACTTTCATATATGATATTAACTTTACAAAATGAATATGATTTCAGGGGTAATCCCAGGCGAAACTTTTATAATAATAATTCTTTTAGTCAACTAAGTCAAATTCTGCAATAAGCAAATCTAACATAAGTCCATATTTGTTTGTTGCCAGTTTTAAATTTTCTATCAATTGAGACGAAGTGGCTCTATGCTTTAAAAGGGATTCAATGTTCATAATTAAATCATATAGATCTGCGCACTTAAAAATAGACAAGGAAGATCTACAGGCGTGTGCTGTATTTTTAAGTTGAAAATAATCTTCATTAGTAAAAAAGTCATTAAGTTTTTGAATATTATTATTTGATGTTTTTATAAAGGTCAAAGCCAAACTCTTTAAAATTTCAGGATCATTATCACAAATATCATGAACAACTGATAAATTTATTTCCACTTTCTCATTGCGTAATATTTTAGGAGGTACAATCATGTTAAAAATAATTATAAAATTAGGTATCTATGGCAATAATAAATGTAAAATTAGCCCATAATGTTTTGACTTTATTTTAACCTATCAAATCTTTATAATTCGATTATTTTTGCCACTATTGATATACTGACTATATAGTCGTATTTTTTCAAACACATTTTCCAACACAAATTACTCATGAAGAAATTTTTATTGACAGCATCTATTTTTGCTAATATTTTTGCTGCCAATGCTCAAACTGTAGATTCTACTTTTTCCGGTTCAACCCTTAAGGATAAAAATTCTACAACCTCATCATCTAAAAAGGATTGGTCTAAATTAAATTTAAGTAACCGGTCAGATGATCATTTTATGCTTCAATTTGGAGCTGATACGTGGACAGGCACAAATGATAGTATAGCACCAAAAGGGTTTTCCAGGTTTTTTAATGCTTATATAATGCTAGATAAGCCTTTTAAAAATAATCCAAGATTTAGTGTTGGGTTGGGTGCAGGTATTGGAAGTAGCAATATGTTTTTCCAAAACACTAATGTAAATGTGATTTCATTGGCAGGAAAGTTGCCTTTTCAGAGAGTTGATACCATAAATCATTTTAAGAAATTCAAACTCACAACTATTTATCTTGAAGCTCCAATAGAATTAAGATTTTCCAGCAATCCAGAGCAAAGCACAGCTTCGTTTAAAGTTGCCCTTGGTATAAAGGTTGGAACTATGCTAAAGGCATATACTAAAGGAAAAACCCTATTGGACAAAAATGGCAATACAATAAATGAGTATGTTGAAAAGCAAAGCAGCAAAAGGTTTTTTAACGGTACTAAATTAGCTGCAACTGCACGTATTGGCTATGGCATATTCAGCCTTTATGGGGCCTATCAAATTACTTCTTTATTAAAAGATGGTGCAGGACCAGACATAAAGCCATACTCAATTGGCCTTACTATAAGTGGGTTGTAATTTTAAAAATAGATCTTTAGAGGCCATCGCTTTTGTAAAGGCGGTGGCCTTCGTATTTAAGTTGTAATTTCATACTAAAAGAATCAGATTTTGATAGATAAAAAAAGTAAAATAGTACAGCAGGAAAGGGCTGTATTAGTAGGATTAATCCATAAGGATCAAACAGAAGTACAAGTAAAGGAATATCTGGCAGAACTGGCATTTTTAGCAGAAACAGCCGGAGCTGTGGCAGTTAAAATATTTTTTCAAAAACTACCACATGCTGACAGCAAGACTTTTGTTGGAAAAGGAAAACTGCAGGAAATAAAGGACTATGTATGGGAAAAAGAAATTCAGCTGGCCATTTTTGATGATGAACTAACAGGCTCTCAAATAGCGAATATAGAAAAAGAATTAAAAATAAGAACCATAGATCGAAGTGATTTGATTTTAGACATTTTTGCGGCAAGGGCACGTACGGCGCAAGCCAAAGTCCAGGTGGAGTTAGCGCAATATCAATATATTTTGCCTCGTTTAAGGGGTATGTGGAGCCATCTTGAACGTCAGGGTGGAGGTATTGGCTCCCGTGGACCGGGCGAAACAGAAATAGAAACTGACCGTAGGATAGTAAAAGACAAAATCGGATTACTTCGCAAAAGGTTGGGAGAAATAGACAAACAGTCAAGTACCCAACGAAAGGATAGAGGTGAATTTATAAGAGTTGCTTTGGTCGGTTATACCAACGTTGGAAAAAGTACCATCATGAACTTGCTTAGCAAAAGCGAAGTTTTTGCAGAAAATAAATTGTTTGCAACATTAGACACAACTACCAGAAAGGTTGTTTTTGAAAGTACTCCGTTTCTGTTAAGTGATACTGTTGGTTTTATAAGAAAGCTACCTCACCACCTGGTAGAGAGTTTTAAAAGTACATTGGATGAGGTAAGAGAGGCTGACATTCTATTACATGTGGTTGATACATCTCACCCGCAATATGAAGATCAGATCGGGGTGGTTAATAAAACACTGCAAGAGCTAAAAGCATTTGACAAACCTATTCTTACCATATTCAACAAAATGGATTTGTATGAAGAAACCACTTTTGATCAATGGTTAGAAGATGATGTGAAAAAAGAAATTCTGCAAGATCTTAAAGACAAATGGGAAAACCTGACACAAGGCAATTGTGTATTTATTTCAGCTTTGGAACGTAAAAATATTGACCTTCTCAGGCAAACAATACTCAACAAGGTTAGAGATCTTTATCAAATACGCTACCCTTATAAATCAGAATATTTCTTTTAATAAATGCTTTCAAAAAAAGTAAATTGGTATAAAGTTGCGGATAGTATAGCAGCTATTGATTGGCAGAAAAATAACATGGCTGTTGTAGAGGCAGGAGGAAAAAAAATTATACTTATAAGATTAGGAAATGAATTAGCTGCCTGTGCCGGCAAATGCCCCCATGCCGGAGGCGCTATGGCTGATGGCTTTGTTGATGCTTTTGGCAATATTGTTTGTCCGCTTCATCGCTATAAATTTAGCCTTCGTAATGGACGAAATGTAAGTGGAGAAGGCTACTACCTTAAAGTATTTAAAATACAAGAAAGAGAGGAAGGAGTTTTTGTGGGCGTAGAAGAAAGTAACTGGCTAAATGGCATTGGATAAGTAACAAAAAAGCCGCTCAAACATTCAGTCTGAGCGGCTTTTTTGTTTTATGGTAAATAAGTCTGAAAATTTTTCATAACTCATTTTTCATAACTCATAATTTTTAATTCTTCACTGCTTTCACCGTTTTCATATCATCGCCTTGTCTTACTTCCATGAGGTAAACCCCCGGCGCAAAAGTTTCTCCAAACCTGTAAGTCTGTTCAGGTGAGCCTTTAGTTGTGTAGAGGGTTTTGCCGTTTACATTCATTACTCTTAACTGAATACTTACTTGTCTTGAAGCTCTCACATGAAGCGTAAAGTTATTGGCAGTAGGGTTGGGTGATAAAGAAATATCCCATGCTGTATTTGTTGTTTCCAACCCATTTTGTGCTCCTTTTGTAAAGGTTGAAATGATGCAGGTAGGCGATGTTTGCCCAACTATAGTTGCTATAGAATAGCCTGTGCAATTATTGCCATCATTAACTAAATACCTTATACTGCGCTGTTTTGAGGTTGATTTGTATCAGCATT
>JANPGE010000097.1:0-1598 GCA_031423805.1 Segetibacter sp.
TATGGTAAACAATGGAGAAGTTGGGAAGGTGCAGATGGCAAAGTAATTGACCAGATAAGTGATGTAATTAAACAACTAAAAAACAACCCCGATAGCCGCAGAATAATTGTAAGTGCATGGAACGTAGCAGAACTTTCTGAAATGGCTTTAATGCCTTGTCATGCCTTGTTTCAGTTTTATGTAGCCCCCTCCGGCTCCCCCGAGGGGGGAGGGAAAGGCAAACTAAGTTGTCAGCTTTATCAACGAAGTGCTGATGTGTTTTTGGGAGTTCCTTTTAACATTGCCAGCTATGCATTATTGACCATGATGATAGCACAGGTTTGCGATTTAGAATGTGGTGATTTCATACACACCTTTGGCGATGTACACATTTATAGCAACCATGTGGAGCAGGTAAAACTACAATTGAGCAGAACTCCTTTTACATTACCAACAATGAAATTAAATCCTGAAGTGAAAGATATTTTCGGTTTTGGATTCGAAGATTTTACTTTGGAAAATTATCAATCGCACCCGCATATAAAGGCAGTGGTGGCGGTTTAGGCAAGTGTTAAGTCTTAAGTGTAAAGTGTAAGGTAGAAGTAGGAGAAATTAGGAGATTATATTAAATACCGCATAAAAAACAAACTCAACACTCAACATAGCCCTAAACATTAAACCCTAAACATTAAACTCAAATTCCAAACCTCAAACCTTCCTACATGACCACTTCCATAATAGTAGCTACATCAGAAAACAACGTAATCGGCCGTAACAATGACCTGCCGTGGGTTATGCCCGAGGACATGAAGTTTTTTAAAAACACTACATGGGGAATGCCGGTTATTATGGGGCGCAAGACTTTTGAATCTATGAAAGGGCAGCCATTAACAGGCCGCACCAATATTGTAATAACCCGTCAGGAAGATTGGAAAGCAGAAGGGGCAGTTGTAGTTAAAAGTTTAAGTGATGCAATTTTTGTTGCTTCAGAAACAGATAGTAAGGAAGCATTTATAATTGGTGGCGGTGAAATTTTTAAAGAGGCTTTAAATACGGTTGATCGGCTTTATCGTACACTAATACATACAGTAGTTGATGGCGATGTTTTTTTTTCCGAAATCGATCAAACAAAATGGAAACTAATCAGCCAAAGAGATTGCAAAGCTGATGAGAAAAATAAGTTTGATTATAGTTTTCAGTTGTGGGAGAGGGGGTAGATGTTAATGAATAATGAACAGTGAATAATGGATAGTAAAATATTAATAACTTAATTGATTCGGCAAACAACAACATTTTTACCAACATAACGAGAAACCAGAAAACGAGAAACAAACAAACGCCCAACGAAAATGTATTCCCTACCCAAACTTGCAACAAAATTTATAAAGTATTATTTCGCTGCTTCCAATGGCAAAGGGCATGGTGTGCATTCTCCATTTGTATTTGATTTTATAAAAAATGTATTAAATGATCATCGCCATTTTTATGCTTATGATGCTATTGAAAGGGTTAGGGAAAAATTATTAAACAATGATAAAGTCTTGCAGATAGAAGATTTTGGAGCAGGTTCAACAGTTATAAAAAGCAACCAGAGAAAAATAAGCAGTATTGCAAAATCT
>JANPGE010000098.1:0-16031 GCA_031423805.1 Segetibacter sp.
CTTTGCCAATCCCTGTGCATTTTGCCCCCATGTACTAAAGTCACCTGCTGTATACAAGCTGTTGCCTTCCATTTTCATGGTGCTGACAGTACCGTTTGGCATTGGGAAGTCTTTGACAATCTTGCCGGTATTGGCACTCAACACCGCAAAACTGTTGGGCTGGCTGATACCATCCAGGGTGGAAAAGACACCGGAGATAAACACCAATGTGTCTTTGGCTTCTATTTTGGTCACAGAAGAATTAAGTACTGCCGGTGTCCATGGCAGCAATGCACCTGTGGTTGCATTCAATGCTGCCAGGTAGGGCCTGGAAACCCCTTGAATGTTGGTAAAATAACCACCGAAGTACAATACATTACCTATCTTTTTTAATGAGTTTCCATAGTAATAATAGTAATAATAATCTGTAACTACCGGCCCAAATGCAGGATCCAATGCACCACCATTCAATACATGGATAATATTGGTTGTAGTAATGCTGACACCATTGTAACTGTTGAATGAGCCTAATAAATAGGCGCCCCCATTGCCGTCAGGCTCTGTAATTAAAACTGTGTTGCCACTGCCCAGTTCAGGGAAATTTACATCAGGTTTGGCACTGCCATTGCTAAACCGTGCCATCTGTTTGGAACCTGCACCCACCTGGGTAAAGGAACCACCGATATAAACACTGTCGCCATATTGCGCTATGGCGTTGACCGTGCCGTTGGTACTGGCATATTTGCGGTCCAGGGTTTGGCTATTGCCCCAATAACCCAGCAGGGTCAGTAGCAGACACAACCCAAAAGAAAGTAACGAACGTCTCATAAAATAATTTTTTTGGTTAATAAATGAATAAAGGCGGGTTGAGTTTATACTACCTTTTTAAGATAGTTGGCTATTCAGCAGATATGGAGATTAAAATATTGCTATTTTGAAGATGTAAAACTAAATTTCACAAATGGAGATGTCAAGGGTGAAAACACCCTTTTTTGGAGTTATAATCACCCTTGATTGGGTTCCATTAAAATTCTACAAGATTGTATAAGTAATTTCTCAACCAATTCCTTCTACCTTTGTTATATAGTCTCAATTGCAATTGGATTCATTAAATTTTTAAACTATGAGTTGGCTTTTAAATATTTTTATTGCCTTTACCACATTTTGCCTTATGGAGGGTGTTGCATGGGCTACCCACAAGTATGTAATGCACCATTGGTTGTGGTATTTGCACGAAGACCATCACAAAAAATCACCCGGTTTTTTTGAGAAAAATGATGCTTTCTTTCTCATTTTTGCAATCCCAAGTATGTTGTTGTTTTTGTTTGGTACGCTTAATCAGGCATGGTGGATGGTAAGTATAGGTGCAGGAATAGCTATGTACGGAGCAGCATATTTTTTTATTCACGACATTATTATCCATCAACGCTTCAAAATTTTTACAAGAAGCAACAACAGATATATAAGAGTGGTACGTTGGGCACATAAAATGCACCATAAACACTTAGAAAAACAGGATGGAGAGAGCTTTGGTATGTTGCTGGTAAACTCCAAATATTGGAAAAAAGTTAAAAGTGATGACCAAAGAAATAAGACTTTACCGCTTCAATAACAGAATTTATAAATAATTTTACCGTTGTTTAAATTAAGGCCGTGAGAAATCATGGCCTTAGTTTTATATTCACACTCTTAAATATCAACAATGCAAACGGCTGAAGATATAAGGTTACTGAATGAAAAAATAGAAAGTGCAGCTTCTTTTGTAGAAAAGCTGCGAACAGAACTATCAAAAGTTATTGTTGGGCAACTCTACATGGTTGACCGACTAATAATAGGAATGCTAAGCAACGGCCACGTTTTGCTGGAAGGAGTTCCCGGGTTAGCCAAGACGCTGACCATAAAATCACTTGCGCAGGCCATTCATGCTAAATTTAGCAGGATTCAATTTACCCCTGATTTATTGCCGGCAGATGTTGTAGGTACTATGATTTACAATCAGCAGCGCAATGAATTTGTGATAAGGAAAGGACCCATTTTTGCCAATTTTATTTTGGCAGATGAAATAAACCGTGCCCCGGCAAAAGTACAAAGTGCACTGTTGGAAGCTATGCAGGAAAAGCAGGTTACTATTGGTGAAGAAACGCACAAACTGGAAGAACCATTTCTTGTACTCGCTACTCAAAACCCTATAGACCAGGAAGGCACCTACTCTCTTCCCGAAGCACAAGTAGATAGATTTATGCTAAAAGTTGTGGTGGGTTACCCTGATAGAAAAGAAGAGCAAATGATTATTCGCCAACAGGTACAGGGTGAAACACTTCCAATGATTCACCAGGTGGTAAGTACCAACGAAATTATCAATGCAAGAAAACTGGTAAGGCAGGTATATATGGATGAAAAGGTTGAACAGTACATTCTTGATATTGTTTTTGCAACAAGAACTCCTGAACAGTTTGGACTTGGAAGACTTAAACCCCTTATAAGCTACGGAGGTTCGCCCAGAGCAAGTATTAATCTGGCATTGGCTGCAAAAGCACACGCCTTTATGAATAAAAGAGGCTATGTAATACCTGACGATGTAAAAGCTATCTGCAAAGATGTTATGCGTCATAGAGTTGGCCTCACTTACGAAGCAGAAGCTGAAAACATGAGTGCTGAAAAAATTATTGATGAAATATTAAATGTTATTGTGGTTCCATAATTAGTAGTAAGTAGCAAGTAGTAAGTATTAAGAAACACAAACCGGAATTAATTAGAAGGCATAATGACCACTACGGAAATTCTAAAAAAAGTCAGAGAACTGGAGATTAAAAGCAAAAGGCTCACCAACCATTTATTTACAGGTGAGTACCATACTGCCTTTAAAGGAAGGGGTATGTCTTTTAGAGAAGTAAGGGAATACTATGCCGGAGACGATCCACGGTTTATAGATTGGAATGTAACCGCAAGAATGGGCAACCACTTCAGCAAAGTATTTGAAGAAGAAAGAGACCTTACCGTTTATATGCTGATGGATATGAGTGCAAGCACTTTGTTTGGTACATTTCGCCAAAGCAAACGGGACTTAATGATAGAAATGGCCGCAGTATTGGCTTTTTCTGCTATTGCCAATAATGACAAGGCAGGTTTGATACTGTTTAGTGATAAGGTAGAGAAATTTATGAAAGCAAAAAAAGGCCGTGACCACGTACTATATATGGTTCGGGAAATGTTGCTATATCAATCTCACTCCGCACAAACAGATGTTCTGAAAGCCCTTCAGTTTTTAAACAACACAACACAGCACAAAAGCATTGTGTTTCTATTCAGTGATTTTGCAGATGCGGGTTATCACGATGCACTACGGGTTGCTGCAAAAAGACATGATGTTATTGGCATACAATTGTATGATACCCGTGATGAAAAATTACCTGAAATAGGATTGATACAAGTGAGAGATGCAGAAACAGGCAAACAGGTTTTATTAGATACCAACGATGCCTATACCCGCTATAAATATGCACAACAGTTTCAAACCATACAGGATGATGCAAAAAACTATTTCAGAAAAGCAGGGGCAGATTTAGTACAGGTCGCAACAGGACAGGATTATGTAAAACTTTTACAACAATTTTTTATCAGAAGGGCATAAGTGTATCAACCAAAGACAAATACCATCCTTAGCGCAATAGTATTTTTGTGTTGCCTGCATACTAGTTTGTTAAGCCAAACCATTTCTGCATCTCCCAACCGTACACGTATTTTTATTGGTGAACAAGTTATGCTTCGTTTGGCGGTAGAAAATGCACATCAGGGTATATCGTGGTTTCAGTTTGCCGATACAATGAATCATTTGGAAGTAGTTCAAAGAAGCAAGATTGATACAGTATTATCAGGTGGTGTTACCAACTACTCTCAAACCATTGCTATTACTTCTTTTGACAGTGGCAAATGGCAGTTTCCGGCATTGGCTATTGCAGGCATTAACCAGATAACTATGCCTATAACCATTGATGTGGTCCCGGTTGACGTTTCACAAAAAAAAGATTACAATGAAATAAAAGACATAGAAGAAGTTCAACTTTCTACAAATCCTTTTATCATAGGTATTCTGATAACCATTACGCTGTTTTCGCTTTGCATGATTTACATATTAATTCAGAAAAAGAAGGTTGTTACTTTTGAAAGTCCGGTTTTACTACCTACAGAATCAGCATGGCATTGGGCTGAAAAAGAATTGAACAAACTACAACAACCTTCTTCATCATCGCAGGTTGAAGTGAAAAATTATTATACCAAACTCAACAACATCAGCCGTACATTTTTTTCATTACAATTAAAGGAAAATAACCAACAATTTACCACAGATGAATGGATGGTTAAGCTGAATAATCTATCTATAGAAAATGATGCTAAGACAGCATTTTTTCAATTTTTACGCCTAAGCGACAGTGTAAGGTTTGCTAAATTTTCACCACCATCAGCAATTAATTCTGTTGCTATTGAAACAATAAAAAATACGTTACACAAAGCCTCATTGATTCAACATAGTCATTCACACACAAACCAATATCAACAGTCCTGATGCTTTACCAATGGTTACAAAATATCACGTTTGCATGGCCCGAAGCATTGAGTTTGCTGCTGATATTGCCATTGCTGATATTTTGGTACAGCGGCAATGAGCAAAAAAGACAGGCATCTATGTTAGTGACAACCACTCACTTCATAGCTGATATACGCAATGCCAAAACGTGGCTAAAACATGCCCCTTTTGTATTACGTTGTATTGCGCTTGTGTTTCTCATTGTAGCATTGGCACGGCCACAACAAAAATATACAGAACAACAAACCGAAGGTGAAGGCATTGACATAGTATTGTGTTTTGACATCAGCGGTAGTATGACGGAAAAAGACTTTAACCCCAACCGCCTTGAAGCCTCAAAAGAAGTTGCACAGGCATTTGTAAACCAAAGAACAGGCGACCGTATAGGGGTTGTAATTTTTAGCCGACAAAGCTTTACACTTTGTCCTATTACCTCAGACAAGACCGCAATACTTACCCAAATTGCCAATATTAAAAGTGGTTATTTGGAAGAAGAAGGCACTGCTATTGGTTCGGGCCTTGCAACTAGCGTTGACAGATTAAAAGATCAAAAAACAAAAAGCAAAATTATAATCTTATTGACTGACGGTGTTGACTTTGGGGGACAAATTCCACCCGATATAGCTATTGAAATGGCAAAGCTATACAAGATAAAAGTATATGCCATTGGCGTAGGTTCCGAAAAAGAAGTGGATGAAATAGTGGAGACCCCTTTTGGCAACCAACTCAACAAAAAAAAATTAGAATTTAATGAAGGCTTATTGTTAAACCTAGCCAAACAAACCGGAGGGCAGTATTTTCATGCAACCGATCAGGAAGCTTTGAAGAAAATTTATACAGACATAAATAAACTGGAAAAGACCAAAATAAAAATTACAACCTACGACCGCTATACAGAAGAGTTTTTACCATGGCTGATAATAGCTTTGGCAGCACTATTGCTCGAAGTAATTTTAAAGTTTACGGTGTTTAGAAAATTCCCCTGACTTTCTATTTAGTTATGATTGTTCCTTTAGTTTAACTTTTTGTTTACCAACAGACAATTCATAGTTGACCCCTATCTTAAGCGGATAATTTTCGTTGCTATGCCCTACGGGGAAATTAAAACAAATGGGGAATTGATATTCGTCCACCACCTCTGCAATTACTTCTGAAATAGTCTTTCCAAATGGAATAGTAGTATCTTTCATATCAGAAAAACCGCCAATGATTAGGCCTGCAAGATGATCAAATTTACCGCACCGTTTTAGTTGTTGTAACATGCGGTCCATGTTATAAATATATTCACCTACATCTTCCAAAAAAAATATGCTATTCCGGGTTTTTATGTCAGAAGGGGTGCCGCAGCTATGACAAAGCAAAGAAAGGTTGCCCCCAACAAGCCTACCCAAAGCTTTACCAGTTTTATTAAACTTGTGAGATGGGCAGGTATAAGAAGGCTTTTTTCCTGAAAGAATTTTTTTCAAAGACTGTACATATTCATTATGATATTCGCCATCGTTAAAAGCAGCTGCCATAGGCGAATGAAGTGAAGCAATATCATACCGGGTCAAAAGATGGCTATGTAGGAGCGTTATATCGCTGTACCCAATTATCCATTTGGGATTTTTTCTAAATTTATTAAAATTTATTTTATCAATAATCCTTGATAACCCGTAACCGCCCCTTGCACATAAGATAGCTTTTACTCTATCATCATCCATCATAGATTGCAGGTCTGCAAGGCGCTCTTCATCGGTGCCGGAAAAGTAATGATACTGATTGCCTACTGTTGAACCTATTTTTACTTTATACCCCCATTCTTTCAAAACAGTAATACAGGTTTCAACTTTATCAATGGGCATAAAACCTGACGGGCAAATAATGCCTATTGTGTCTCCTTTGTGCAGGTAAGGTGGAATAATGGTCATAGAACAATGTTACAAAAAATTGTATCAGCATGTAGGATTTACTAAACAATTCTAATGAATTCGCTAATGTTTGAGAATATTTGGAATACAAACTCCTACTTACTTCTTTTAGTTTAAATTTGCATTTCATTCTATAAAAAATTAAAACTACATATTATGGCGTTTACACTTCCCCAATTGCCTTTTGCACACGATGCACTAGAACCTTATATAGATGTACTGACTATGCAAATACATCATGGCAAACACCATCAGGCTTATGTTGACAACCTCAACAAGGCTATAGCCGGTACAGAACATGAAAACAAAAGCATAGAAGAACTGGTAAAAAATGCCGGGTCTATCAGTCCTGCTGTACGCAACAACGGTGGTGGACATTGGAACCACAGTTTCTTTTGGGAATTACTTGCACCTGCCGGTGGCGAAGGACCTTCAGGCAACCTTGCAGAGGCCATCAACAGCACATTCGGTTCGCTGGATGAGTTGAAAACAAAAATGAATACCGCAGGTACTACCCGTTTTGGTAGTGGTTGGGCTTGGTTGATTGTAAAAGACGGCAAACTAGAAGTGACCTCTACACCAAATCAGGACAACCCGCTAATGGAGATTGCCGAAGTAAAAGGAACTCCAATACTTGGCATAGATGTGTGGGAACATGCTTACTACCTGAAGTATCAAAACAAACGCCCTGATTATCTCACAGCAATATGGAATGTAATCAATTGGAAAAAAGTTGAAGAACATTATAATGCTGGGAAATAAATATTTTTTACAAAAATTTTACAATCTTTAAGCCCCGGTATATTTGCCGGGGTTTTATTTTTTTACCCTTCAAGTTGTATTTTTCAGCAAGATAGATTCAGTCTCTTATGAAAAGCAGGACTAACGACTTACGTAGTTACAAGTTATTTCTTGTAAAAGTTAATGCGGTAAATTTGTAGTCGTTTTTAAATGTATCGGTCACTGACCTGGGTTCTAGGTTTAAATTTAAGTTGCGCTTCGCTTAAACTTAAACCAGCAAGGGGCGGAAATCGTTAGCCATGCTTTGAGCAGTTTGGTTTACAGAAAAGCCGTCACGATGGCCGAAGGCAAAAACCAGTTCAGTGTGCAATTGCAATCACTGGCAGACGTCACTTATTTCTTAAGAATTCAATCAGGAAACAAAATGCATACATCTGTTTTTTCAGTGAAAAGTTAGGTTAGGCTTAAGAGAAGTATTTAACTTAAAACCCGCATCGGCTTTGTTGCTGATGTGTGCTTTTGATTTTAATTTCTTTATTGGGGGCTAAAACAAATCTTTAAAATCTGGTAAGGTATTACCATAAAATTTTTAATATTTTACTGAATAGTTACCCCAAGGGGTAATAATCGTTAAACGCAGAGATTTCACCTTTGAGGTTCTGAAATTTAATTAGCTTTAAACATGCGAAAAAAAATTGAAAAGCGACTATGCTTTTTTCTTGTGTTAATTATTCCGGTTGCTATTTTTTCACAAACGTCAAAAGAAGATTCGTTAAAAAAAATTGCAGCTTCAGAAAAGATTGATACAGGAACCATTGATGCTAATAGGCAATTGTGTACTTTATTTCAGGAAGAAAAGCCTGATGATGCTATTTATTATGGATTAAATGCACTGAATAAAGCCAGGCAACTTAAAGATGACTTTCGTACAGGAAAAGCAAATCAGGGTCTTGGCGTTTGCTATGATTATAAAGGTGATCTTGATTCCTGCCTTTATTATTTAAATGAAGCATTTGCCATTTTCATAAGGACCAATCGTAAGGATTATCAATCCCATACGCTTACTGATAAAGCATTGGCCTACTATTACAGAGGCAACTATGAGCTTGCTTTACGTAGTCATTTTGCAGCACTTGAATTACGAAAGGTACTGGGCGACAATAAATTTTTAGCACAGACATACCTTAATCTTGGGTTAGTGTTTCGTTCCAAAAAAGATTATTCAAACGCAATTAAATTTTACACCCAATCATACAATATAAAAAAAACAAACAGCGATGAACAGGGAATGCTTAATTCTCTGATTAATATTGGTGCAGCCTACCAGAGTGATGGTAAATTTGATAGTGCTTATGCGTATGGACTACAATCTTTGCAATTAGCAACTAAACTAAATAAATCAGAAGATATTTTAGCAAGTAAGGTAAATATTGCAGCAGCATTAATTAATCTAAAAAAACCTGATGCAGCATTGCCTTATTTACTGGCAGTGGAGAAAAGTACAGAACGAAATAATAAAAAAATACTCATTACAATTGCGGAATCATCCGGAGATATGTATTTACAAAAAAATGGTGTTGATGCTGCCATTGCTGCCTATCAAAAGGGTTTAACATTAGCCAGAAGTAATAACCGGCTAGAACCAATGGAAGTTTTTTATAGAAAGTTAGCAAAATGTTTTTACCAACAAAACAATTATAAACTTGCTTATGCTTATTTCGACTCTGGCAAAGCCCTAAGCGATACGTTGCTAAATGCAGAAAATAGTCGGCAGATAAATGAAATGAGCGCAGTGTATGAGACTGCTGAAAAAGAAACCCAAATAAACAAACTGAATGCTGAAAACGCCATTAGTAATATTGAAACGAAAAGACGGCAGCGGGAACGTAATTACTTTATCCTTTCCACCATTTTGTTTTTAGGTCTTGCAGTGGTTGCTTACAAAGCATTTTCCAATAATAAAAAGAAAAAGGAGTTACTGGATAAACAGAATAAAATAATAGAAAAATCACTAAGTGAAAAAGAAATATTGTTAAGGGAAATACACCACCGGGTAAAAAATAATTTGCAAATAGTAAGCAGCCTGCTAAGTCTGCAATCCAATTATATTAAAGATGAAAAGGCATTGGAAGCTGTGAAAGACAGCCGCAACAGGGTTCAAAGTATGAGTCTGATTCACCAGAATTTGTATCAGGAAGAAAATTTAATGGGGATTAATATAAACGAATACATCTCTAAACTTGCGGAGAATCTTTTTCAGTCTTATAACATTCAAGCGGATAAAATAAAATTGATAAAAGAAATAGAAACGACTAACCTGGATGTGGATGTGGTTGTGCCCATTGGCTTAATTTTGAATGAGCTATTGACCAATTGCCTTAAATATGCATTTATGCCTGGCGCGGAAGGAGCCATTAAGGTTATCTTGAAAGAACAAAATGATGTGCTGCAATTATCGGTCTATGATAACGGTGTGGGATTGCCCCTGAATTTTAATCCAGATGTTAAAAAGTCATTCGGTCATAAAATGATCAATGTTTTTTTACAAAAACTTAAAGGCGAAATGAAAATGATTAGCGAAGATGGTACCAAAATAGATATTATCATACGAAATTTTAAGTTGGCGAAATGAGTACTATAAACGTTTTAATAGTAGAAGATGAGCCATTAATAGCAGAAGATATTGCACAGGCAATGGAGAAAAATGATTTTGCTGTTTCTGCAATTGTTTATTCAAAAGAAGATGCAATAGAGCAATTAAATACCAACTTGCCTGATATCGTTTTGCTCGATATTAACCTTAGTGGAGAAATGAGTGGTATAGAAATAGCTGAGAAAATAAATACGGTTTATAATATCCCTTTTATTTTTATCACTTCTTATTCGGATAAACTAACACTTGAAAAAGCCAAGCACACCGAGCCTTCCGGCTATATTGTAAAGCCCTTTAACGAAGCTGGTTTGTATAGTACACTTGAAATAGCATTGTACAATCATGCTCAAAAAAACAAAAGAAAATTTCCTGAACTGGCCTTGAATAAAATCAATCAGCATTTAAACAGTCCTGTTTCTGAACGTGAATTTTCGCTGCTCCAATTAATTTATGATGGCAAGACTAATAAGCAAATTGCCGATACCATGTTCATTTCCACAAATACTGTAAAAAAACACATCAACAATACTTATTTAAAATTGGATACAAGTTCCAGGGCAACTTCCATTGCCAGACTAAGAGAATTAATGCTCCTTTAATTACTTTTTGCTTTATCGAAAAACTACCCAAAAGGGTAATACCGGGCGATATCTCCCCATCTACCTTTGAAAATAAATCATCGTATTTATTCTCAAATTTCACTACATATTTCACAATCGGGAGTTTGCCGAAAAGCCCTTAAATGAGTAAGCATAACCATAAACTTAAAATTATGAAAAAGTTTTTTTTCTTAACCATTCTTTCAATGCTCTGTATTTTTTATAATACACAAGCACAGCGCTTTCAAGCAACAACGGGCACGCCAAACCCCGATGAAAAATGGGCGACTGTAGAAGATGCCGCAACCAGCCGTTATGTAACAATCGGAAATGTAACCGTTGCAAATGTAGCTGGCGGAGCGGTTTTACAACAGCTTTGGATTTCAAGCTACAATAAGATAGGCGTTGTTCAAAGTTCTGCAAGAGCCTCCAATGGTCGCAGAATGATTGCCCGGGACATTTCATTAGCCCCCAATGATCCAAATGGAATTAGAACCTATTTTGTAACAGGTTATACAGTAGATGCCAATGGGGTAAGTAAAATGTTTATAGGCAGAATATATTTAACCGGTGTTTTTGCCTGGTATGTAGAAAACCCCGTTGTAGGAAACGGTGTTGAAGGTGTTGCTATTACAACCGCCCCAAATGGCGATGCAGTTGCTGTGGGAAATGTTAGCTGGCCAAATGCTCCTGCATCTTCCCAAATTATTTTAACCAGAATTCCCGCTATTGGGGGTGCTCCAACCTGGAGTAGAGTTTACAATGTTGCAGGCACTAATTGGATTGTGAGAGAAATAAATAATGGATCGCCCATACCTAATTTTATCAATCCAGTCAATGGACCCAATGGATATTTTGTTGTAACCGGAGAAGCGAAATATACAAGTGGGGCTGCAGGTGCTACGGTTACTTCAACTTTCGTTTCCGCCTACAATGGTGGTGGTATAGAAGGATGGAAAAATATTTACCCCGAAGCAAATGCTGCCATCGTTACATCAGCCGATGCAGGGTATGATGTAGTCGTAAACACACAAACTAACAATTACAATGTAGCAGGGGTTGCCCAAATGGGTGCTAACCGGGCAGCTGCTACATCTACCCCTTATCTCTTAGAAATAAATTCAGCCGGAGCTTTAATAAATTCAGCAGTTTAAACAAATACTAATAATCAGGCACTAGGTCTATATCCCCGTTGTATTGAAAACGGAAGAACGGTAGGGCAAACTGTATTTGCGGGTCCTGATTTTGCCAATAATAGAACATTTTATGGTACTGTAAATGCAATTGGCGGTGCTGCTACGATTTATAATTATGCCGGACAAGCATCTGCCAATTCAACAGTACAACCATTTATTTATTATGATGGTCCCCGTGAAGATATTGTGGGTACAACAAACGGGGTAAATCAAGGTTACTTAATTACAACCAATGCACTTCCTGTTGGGGTTTTTGGTGCAGGGGACGGGTATTTTATTAGAACAGATATAAATGGTCAAACCCCCGCAACATGCACATATACACCCATAACATCTGCTCCATCTGCTTCAAATAATATAATTACAAAAGCATCAGT
This sequence comes from Segetibacter sp., assembly GCA_031423805.1. GTDB lineage: Bacteria > Bacteroidota > Bacteroidia > Chitinophagales > Chitinophagaceae > Segetibacter. The sequence continues at coordinate 12,041 of JANPGE010000098.1, forward strand.
TACAAATCAAGTTGGTAATTGGATTTTTCAACAAACAGTGTTTAATGCTAATCCGGTTCAACAGCAGTTTTGCAGAAATATTATTATTGTCATTCCGGATTTCAACATTAATCCTGTATTAGGAAATGTTGCATTTACTGATGTAAGTTCGGGCAATGGAACACTTTCTTACGCCTGGGCTTTTGGAGATGGAACCACTTCCACCGTACAACATCCGACGCATACTTATGCTAATTCAAGCACGTATAATGTTTGTTTAACTGTTACCAATACACTACCAGACGGTGATACCGCTTCGTCAACTATTTGCAAACAGGTTGCGGTAAACTTATGCAATGTAAAATCAAACTTTACCTATACGGTTGCATGCAAATATAAAGTGACACATACTGCCACGCCTACCGGCACAGGGCCTTTTACATTCAAATGGTTATTTGATGATGGCACCACCTCAACCCTGGCTAATCCCATTAAAACATATACGGCATGTGGTCCTCACGTTACGAGATTAATAACCTGTAATGCCAACTGTTGTGATACTATTTTCCAGACTGTCTTAATTCCCTGCTGCGTTGTAAAATCAGACTTCTGCCTGCAGGATTCAGGGCTTTATGTAAAACTGTTGTACAGCACCGGCATGAATTTGACGACCACCACTTATACAGTTTATGTGGACGGTGTGCTTACCACCTGGACAGCCAATGCTTATAAACTATTGACTGCCGGTATACATACCATTTGCCTCAAAGCAAGAAGAGTTTCTTGTCCGGGAGATACTTGTTGTGCTACCTGCTGCAAAACAATCAATGTACATGCCAATTGTACTTTATATGCCGATTTCTGGCACCAGGAACAAACTTCAGGCAATGTATTATTTACAAATAAATCAACCCCTGCAGGTTATAGCAGTGTTTGGGACTTTGGCGATGGTTCACCCACAGTAACTACCACCAGCCCTTCACATATCTACACAACTCCAGGCACTTACACAGCTTGCCTTACCGTTACTATTGTGACTGGCACAGACACCTGCAGATCCAGTACCTGCAAAACAATTGTGATAGAAACGCTGTGCAAGCCTTTGGCTAAATTCAAATCCAAATATTGCCTGGCTACTCCGCTTACCGTTGAGTTTATTAATTATTCATCAGGAGCCACATCTTATGTTTGGGATTTTGGAGATGGAAACAGTTCAGTACTCATCAACCCTGTGCATTCTTACGCCGCTACAGGCACTTATATTGTCTGCCTGACAGCTTATGCCAGTAACAGTTGCTGGTTCAAAACATGCTACAGGGTCGTTGTATCTACCACCTCCTGCGATACCAGTTGTTCCATGTTGCCACCTAACCCCACTGTGAAATTTGGCAACAATCTTATTTTGCCCGGCGAAATGCTCAACAACATGACTTTAGAAGGATCTGTATCCAATGCAAACGGAATAATGAAAGACAATAGCAACGCATTGAAAGTTCAACCGGAAAAAGTAAAGACAGAAGATAAGTTGTCTTTATTTCCAAATCCTGCTTCGCAAAAAGTGCAGGTGGTATTTGAAACAGCGATAGAAAGCAGCGGCGAAATAACCGTGACCACAGCTTTGGGCAGTTTGGTTTATCGCAAATCAATTTCATTTGCCCAAGGCAAAAATCAATTCAGCATTCCTTTGAATTCTTTAGCGAATGGCAGTTACTTCCTAAGAATCAATTCAGGAAGCAACGTTCACTCAACACTTTTTTCAGTGAAAAATTAGGTTAGGCTGTAGAGAAGTATCTAACTTAAAACCCGCATCGGCTTATTGCTGATGCGGGTTTTTTAGATGCCTTCACATTCATTTTGAATTTATTTTATTGTACCTTTTCTTTTTGTTTTACCCTTTTGATGCATAATAATTTTTGATTCACAGTTTGGTTCCTGTTTTTCTATAGCACTTCAATTTTTTTTAATCAAAATTAATTATACCATGAAACATTTTATCATTTTATCTGTGGCATTTATGGCCGGTTATATTTGTTCCGCCCAAAACGTAGGTATCGGTAATAGTTCGCCACAAGGTAAACTGCACATAAAAGGTTCAGCGGATACATCTCAACTTGTCATTGATGCAGGCAGTACACAAAGTAACTCCCGACCATTGATACGACTAAGGAAAAATAACGGCAGCGACTTGATGTGGATACATTCTGATGATACAAGTAATACATTTATTGGTTTGAATGTTGGCAGGGTCAACATTACCAGCGTTAACGGTGGTTTTGCTAACACTTTCATCGGGGGTGGATCAGCCAGGTACAACACAACCGGCTACTGGAATACAGTTGAGGGGGCAGATGCTTTTCATTTTAATACAACGGGATTTGCCAATACTGCCCAGGGCTATACTGCTCTTTACTCAAATAGTTCGGGTCATCACAATACGGGCTTAGGATTGAGTACGCTTTATTCTAATACCATTGGATTTGAAAATACTGCGGTGGGGTCATCAGCACTTTATGGCAATACAGATGGAAGAGACAATACTGCTGTTGGAGTCAATGCACTTACAAGCAATACCAACGGAGGTTATAACACAGCCACAGGTGCATTTTCTCTACTGACCAATGGCTCCGGAAGCTATAATACCGCTAATGGAGCCAATGCACTTAATTCTAATTCGTCTGGCGACAACAACACAGCCTTGGGGTTTAATTCTCTTTATTCCAATTCAACCGGAATGAGTAACAACGCAAATGGTTCTGAAGCATTAATTTCCAATACAACAGGAAACAGGAATATTGGAATTGGAGCAAGAGCACTTTATTCCAATACAATGGGCAGTGGAAATATTTCCAATGGTGCTGATGCACTTTATTCCAACACAACGGGAAACTCGAACATTGCCAGTGGTTCTGCCGCACTTTATTACAACACAATAGGTAGCGACAATACTGCAATTGGTAATCAAAGCCTGAGGCGCAACATCAACGGTACCAATAACATTTCAATCGGAACGGATGCACTTTCGTTTAACACTTCTGGTAGTTATAATGTAGCAAATGGCGAAGGTGCTCTTTATCGAAATACGACAGGTGAGAACAATATAGCAATTGGCCCCGCCGCCCTTGATCCAAATACTACAGGCGGAAACAATATTGCGATAGGTTGGCTCACTCTTTTCCACACACCAGCATCCTACTACAATACCATTATTGGGAGTAGGGCTGGTGATACGTACGATTTGGGGTGGAACAATACTTTGTTGGGCGCCAACAGCGATTTAAATGTTACAGGTGGATTTAATTCAATTGCCATTGGCGAATCTGCTACTGCTACTGCAAGTAGCCAGGCCAGAATAGGCAATAGCTCCGTTACCTCTATAGGCGGCTTTGCGGGCTGGACAAATGTTTCAGACGGCAGGATAAAACAAAACGTACAGGAAAATGTGCCTGGGCTTTCATTCATCATCAAATTAAGGCCGGTTACTTATCATTTGAATTTGGATGCAGCCGACAGAATTATGCAAAAACTTCCGGTTAAAGGTATAGATGGAAATATAATTGCCGCCTCATCATTTGAAAAAGAAGCGAGAAAACAAAAAGAACAGATTGTTTACACAGGGTTCATTGCACAGGATGTAGAAAAAGCTGCAAAAGAACTGGGATTTGATTTCAGCGGTGTAGATGCTGCTAAGAATAACAAGGATTTGTATGGTTTGCGTTATGCGGAGTTTGTAGTGCCGCTGGTAAAAGCGGTACAGGAGCAACAAGTTATTATAGAAAAGCTAACCAAGCAGGTTGAAGCCACATCGGCGACGGAATTACCGGCGATAATAGGGAAACAGCAGCAAATGATTGAGACTTTGCAAAAAGAAAATGAGGCGCAGAAAAACAGCATTGCTAAGCTGCAAAAGCAAATGGATGAATTGACAAACCTTTTAAAAAAATAGTATGAAAAAGATTAGCTTTTTAATCAGTTGCTGCTTCATAGCCGCAAATTTATTTGCCCAACCAACAAA
>JANPGE010000099.1:0-17632 GCA_031423805.1 Segetibacter sp.
ATCGCTTCTTGTCTTTGTTCATACTCATTCATAATGATTTTATGTGAGTATCAACATTTTATGTCAAAGAACTATGAAAACTGTTACCTATGTTCTGCTACACTAAAAAGTGTAACCTATGTATTGCTATTTATCAATTAGACTTTAATGATGGTTATCTCCCTTTATGTACTACCAATCCATCTTATGGATTGGGTAATTGGTGGAATATTGGTGGTAACACCTCGACTGGAACTTGGTATTTAAGATATTGCTCACCAAACAATGGTGCACAGGCTGATGCTTATTTTAATACAGGTGAAATAGTATTGAATGTGGATTCAACTTATACTGTATCTTTTGATTATGGTGCTTCTCCTGGTTTTCATGAAAGTTTATCTGTAGCAGGAATAGTTTGGGCTAATTATTCTGATTTAAATTATAGTGGTACTTATGAATCTGAATTTAAGTGGCTAGTTAATCAAAATGCCAAACTTACTTTTCATTGCACCTCTATTGCTGATCAGGAATGTATAACTATTGATAATATTTTGGTCAAAAAAACAACCTGTGGCAAACCCCTATTAGTTACAAAATCAAATGTTACTTCCAGCAGTGTTGATATTAAGTGGCATCCCTCCACTATTGGTATTGCCAGCAATTATCAGATTTATTATTCATTTACTCCTACTCATTCCGAAGGTTATAAAACACCGGTTTTAACTGTTAGTGATACACTTGCAACTTTGAGTAATCTACAGAGAGGAACAAAATATTATTTTAGTGTAAGAGCATATTGTGGTGGCAACGAAACAAGTATATGGTCACCCTTAGACAGTTTTGTCACTGTTTGTGATACTTCATACAATGTTCCGTACTTAGAAAATTTTGAGTCGGTAACGGTTCCCTCTATTCCTCAATGTTCAAATGTTGAAAGTACAGATGGTAATAATTGGGTTACTAATAATAATCCTGGTTTTGGATTTAGTAATAAATGCATAAGACACAATTATTCCAATCCGAATCCTTCTAACAGCTGGTATTTCACACAAGGATTAAACCTTGTAGCAGGTAAAGTGTATAGGCTTGTATTTAAATATGGAACCAATAATTCTGCTACCACAGAAAAAATGGAAGTAAAATTCGGATCAAATTCTTATTCTGGTTCAATGAATTATTCAATTGTAAATTACCCTACTATAAGATTTAATAGTTCAGCTACATCTTATTCTATCTTTACTCCACCCACTTCAGGCGTTTACTTTATTGGTTTTCATGATTATTCTAATGCCTATCAAGGTACCCTCTTATTAGATGATATAATGGTTTCTGAAATAAATACACTCACAGTATCGGCATATTTGGATCAAAATGCAAATAGCATTCAGGATAATAACGAGCCCTATTTTAACAATGGAAATATTGCTACAATAAAGAACGCCACATCCGAAATTATTTCTAATTCATCTAATGGCATTAATAAGGTTTATATCGATACCGGTAGTTATATCACCACAGTAAATTCCTATTCACCTTACTATACAATTAATCCATTAAGCCACATTACTTCATTCCAATCCTATAGCAATATAGATAGCGTTTCATTTGCCTTAAAGCCTATGATTGGTAAAAATGATCTTTCAATCAATCTTTTTAATGCCGGAATTGTAAGACCAGGATTTCCTGCAACCTACCATATATTTTATAGAAATACAGGTACTGACACTATAACATATGGAACAGTAAGTCTTATAAAAGATGGAAATTTAAATTATAATTTTTCGAGCCCTATTCCGGTATCCATAAATGGGGACACCCTTAAATGGAATTTTTCAAATTTATATCCACAGGATACTGCAAGTATCACTATTAATTTTACCGTTTCTCCACCACCAATTGTAAATATTGGGGATACAATAAAAGCAACTGCATTCATAGCATCAAATAGTACTGACCTTACCCCAACAGACACTACCTCAACGCTTAAACAACTTGTAAGGGGTTCGTATGATCCAAATGACAAAACCGAAAACCATGGAGGCAAACTAACATCCCAACAGGTGGCAAATGGTGAATATCTTCATTATACTATACGTTTTCAAAATACCGGTACTGACACTGCTTTTAACATAAATATTCAGGATACTTTAGACAGCAAGCTAGATTGGAATACTATACAAATGCTTACCGCCAGCCATAGCTACCAAATGACTATGAATGATGGTAATAAATGTTTATTTAGTTTCAAAAATATAAACCTTGTAGATAGCATTACCAACGAACCGGCAAGTCATGGTTATGTAGTATATAAATTAAAACCTAAACCAACTGTTGTTTTGGGTGATACCCTTAAAAACACCGCAGCCATTTATTTTGATTACAATCCACCTATTTTCACAAATACGGAAACAACTTTAATATTAAATGAAGTATTGCCGCTTCGTTTACTTCTATTTACCGCAAAAAAACAAGACAAAGTCAACCTTCTGCAATGGACAATGACCAACGAAATAAACGTAGATCATTTTGACATAGAAAGAAGCAATGATGGCAGAGAGTTCAATAAAATAGGGATTGTGAGTAGTCAGTTGGCAGTTTTAAGTGTACACAATTATTCTTTTACTGACAACTCACCGCTCACCACTCACACCAACTACTACCGCCTCAAAATGATAGATCGGGATGGCCAATTCTCCTACAGTCCCATCCGCTCATTAACAATTAACAATTCATCATTAATAATTACCCTCTTCCCCAATCCTGCAAAAGACAATTTGCAAATACAGATAGAGAGTGATAAGAAAACAGGTTTGCAACTGTTGGTATTATCAGGTGATGGAAAAGTATTGATTTCAAAAAGCATGATCGCCAACGAAGGAAGCAGTTTGCAAAATATCAACATCAGCACATTGCCCAAAGGCAGTTATTTGCTCAAGGTCAAAAGCGATAAAGACGAGCAGGTGATGAAGTTTGAGAAGTTGTAAAAAGCCTATAATAATAGATATAACACAATCAGGGAACCGCATTATCGGTTCCCTGATTAGTTTATAAAATAAATTTTCCCAAATACCCAACCTTTCTTCTCATCGATGTTGTATAACTAGTGAGAATGCATTAAATTTAATCATTAAGAAACCCTTTCAACCATGAAAAGAAGTGTACTAACTGCAGTTTTGATGGTGTTTTTTGTAGGTGCATTTGCGCAGCCGGGTGTACTAGATCAAACGTTTGGGAAGAATGGAAAAGTAACTATTCCTGTTCCTCTTGGAGCTGCTGTGCACCCTGTTGACATTAAAATTCAGCCCGATCAAAAAATATTGGTCTTGACAAGGGTCGATACTATAGCACTTAGAGTTATGTCTCAAGGCGACGATTATTGTTGGATGTACAAATTGCTTCGGTTTAAACAGGATGGTACACCCGACAGCTCCTTTGCTGTAAATGGTAGCACGCCGGTGGTTTATAATGAAAGACCAGCCAGTATGGAGTTACTTGCAAACGGGCAGATTTTACTAAACACAGCACGTCAGTCCCCAGGCAATCCACCGTACGGCTTTTGGGGCTGGGTTGACCTGTGCCTGACCCGCTACAATTCAAATGGTAGCATAGACAACACTTTTGGTGCTAATGGCAGAACTATCACCAGGATTGACACCAGCATATCTATTGCAATGTCGATGTTTGTGTTACCCAGCGGAAAAATTATCCAGGCAGGTGCCGCCTATATTCCATATCAAAGTATAACTACATCCTATAATATTTTGGTTGGCTATGACCAGAATGGAAGCATTGATCCGACATTTGGAAATAACGGCAAAGTGAAGGTTGCTACAAATAGGAATTATGGCAATTATTATCTACCATTCCTAGCCCCATTGACGATTCCGCAGACTTTTGTTATTCTTGCGAATCAAAAGATTGTAGTCACATCCGATTCTGGTTTATATCGTTTCAACAGCAATGGCAGTTTAGATGCTACATTTGGAACCAATGGCTTTTCAGGTAACCCTTATTCTTATAGTTCAATTGCAGGATTTGCAGAACCCAATGACAAAATGGTATTCGTGATGAGGGTGGCACCTGCTCCACCTATCCCATCAAATCAAACACCCCTCAAAGCATTTCGTTTGAATTATGATGGAAGTCTGGATACTACATTTAACTCTTTGGTAGACGAAGATTTTGCCGGTGCTACCTCACATGGAGAACAATTTTGTAAAATTTTCCTGGAACCCAACACTCAATATAGTTTGGCAATCGGGGTTTATGGTAATTCTACTATTGGGCCATCTTTTTTAGCAAAAATTAATAGCAATGGGTCAATGGATAGTACCTATGGCAAAAGAGGAAAAATTAGCTTTTATACGACCTATCCAAAAAATGCATTTCGTATGAATGGTAATGCGGCAGCATTACAGCCGGATGGAAAAATGGTTGTAGGTGGTGTTGCAGATACAAGCACTAATATTGGTTATCGTCAGAATGGTTGGGTAATTGCCCGCTATGAAAAAAATGCAAAGGTTAAATACAACACCCTGGTAAGCGATGTTTTCTATGATGAAAATGCAAACGGAATAAAGGATGGTAATGAGGGATCTTTCAATGGCATTCATTCAATGACTTCTACAAAGCCGGGAATAGATACTATACATTGGTATTCGCAACAGTTGGTTTATCAGGCCGATAAACAGGATATAGATACTGGAACATATCGCACTTCGGTTGATATTAATTCCACCTATAACCTGCCCTACTACACTGTAGTACCAGCCACCAAAACCACAAGCCACAACACTTATTGGAATACGGATACACTTTCGTTTGCTGTTCAGAAACTTGCGAATGTGAGAGACTTGTCAGTCACTATAGTACGGCTAAACACAGCAAAACCGGGCTTCCCGCTTCACTACCTGCTGAAAGTACACAATGCCGGTACCGACAGTGCAGGCAATATTGTTGTGAAACTCGTCAAAAGCAACAAGATGGTGTACGACAGTGCTACGATATTGCCTGCTTCAGTGGCTGCGGACATAATCACTTGGAATATTGCAGGTTTGCAATCGCAGCACGATGCTTTCATAATTGTTCATGGCAAGGTAAAAGCACCTCCTGCTGCAAATGTTGGGGACACCATGCAGGCAATAGCTACAGTAACTTCCAACAAGTCAGATACCACTGCCGCTGATAACACTTCAACAATGACGCACTATGTGTTTGGCGCTTATGACCCCAACGACAAAAGCGAAAACCACGGCGGCAAAATAACTCATACCAAAGCAATCAGCGGCGAGTACCTTACCTACGCCATCCGCTTTCAAAACACTGGTAATGACACAGCCTTCAATGTCTATATCCGCGACACCATGGACAACAAACTGGATTGGAACAGCCTGCAAATAGTAGCCAGCAGCCACAACTACCAAATGACGATGAACGATGGCAAATGCCTGTTCACGTTCCCATTTATTATGCTGGTAGACAGCATTAAGAATGAACTCAAAAGTCACGGCTACATTGTGTACAAAATAAAGGCAAAGCCCAATGTGCAGATAGGTGATGTAATCAAGAATACAGCCGCCATTTATTTCGATTACAACCTGCCCATATTCACTAATACCGAAATGACCACTGTGGTAGCTGAAGCATTCCCATTACATTTACTTTCGTTTACTGCAAAGAAAAATGGTAAAGCAAACCTACTCAACTGGTCAACCACCAACGAAATAAACGTGGACAGGTTTGAAGTAGAAAGAAGCAAAGATGGAAGAGAGTTCAGCAAAATAGGTATCTCCAAAGCCAATGGTACTAATCAAACCAATACATACCAATACAGTGATGCTGTTGCACCAAACACCCCCCTTTGGGGGGCAGGGGGGCTTTACTACCGCCTCAAAATGATAGACCGGGACGGCCAATTCTCCTACAGTCCTATCCGACAAATAACAACTAACAATTCACCATTAATAATTAGCATCTTCCCCAATCCAGCCAAAGATGTTTTGCAAGTACAGGTGGAAAGCGATAAGAAAACCGCATTGCAACTAATCGTATTATCAGCCGATGGAAAAGTTTTGATGTCAAAAAGCATTACAGCCAACGAAGGAAGCAGTTTGCAAAGCATCAACATCAGTATATTGCCCAAAGGCAGTTATTTGCTCAAGGTCAAAAGCTACAAAGACGAGCAGGTGATGAAGTTTGAGAAGCTGTAAAAGCAAGTGTGAAGTGTTAGGTTTAAAGTGTTTTACACCTCACACTTGTTTAAATCATATTTTCCAAAAACCCAACCTTTGCGTTGGTTCATGTTGTATGACTAGTGAGAATGCATTAAATTTAACCATTAAGAAAACCTTTGAACCATGAAAAAAAGTTTACTAACTGCAGTTTTGATGGTGTTTTTGGTGAGTGCTTTTGCGCAGCCGGGGGTTTTAGACATCACCTTTGGTAACAAAGGAAAAGTTATTACTCCCATTCCCGACTCTTCACACATCACGTCTTCTCCCTGGTCTATGATAATACAGCCTGATGGTAAAATTTTGACGGCAGGTGCTACCAAGATAGGAACGCGAACACCCATTGTGCTGGTTCGCTATACTGCTAATGGTAGCCTTGACAATAGCTTTGGCACCCAAGGGGTGGTATATGCAGATGATTCAATACCGCCTGGCTATAGCGCAACACATCCTGAGGCGGCTATAGCATTGCAAACCGACGGCAAAATATTGTGTACACGTATGATTGGCGATTTTGTTGTACACCGTTTTAATGCCAACGGCACTCCCGACAACACATTTGGTAGAAACAGCGTAGTGCAGACCAACTTATACGGAGACTCGGCAAATCCTTTTTTTACTAATTCCTTTGATCTAAGTTCTACGGTGAAAGTAAGGGCAAATGGAAAAATTGTAGTGGGGGGCAATAATCATGGACAGCAGTTTAATATCCCCAATACGGTAGGCATATTTGTGGCGCAATACAACACGAATGGCACACTTGATTCCTCATTCGGGACCAATGGCCTTGGGTTTTATCCTACCTACGACATTGCAAATGAAAGATTCCGTGCACAGGGTATGGAAATTCAGCCTGACGGGAAAATATTACTTGCAGGCACATACGTTGATTCTACATTAGGAGCCACCTTTGCGGTCTTACGGTTTAATGCAAACGGCACCATTGACAACACATTTGGCAATGGAGGAATGTTTTATACCGCTGTTAGTAACAACAATCTTTGCTATGGTATGAGTCTTCAGCCCGATGGAAAAATCATTTTGGCAGGTCAGGTATCTGATAATACAACTTATAAATTCCGCATTGGCTTGCTCAGACTATCATCATCCGGCACATTCGATAACGGCTTTGGAATAGGGGGCAAAGTCATCACTTCATTGGGTAATTTAAACGATCTCGCTCAAACGATACAACTGCAACCTGATGGAAAAATATTGGTAGGCGGTGCTACCAACATTAATGGTGCTGCCCCCTCCCCCTATCAAAATGCCGGCGACTTTGTTTTGTTGCGCTACAATGCTGACGGCACGCTGGACTCGGCCTATGGCAGACATGGTATCATTACTACCAACTTTTTAAATAGTGACATGGCTTACTCTTCTGCCATACAGCCCGATGGAAAAATAGTATTGGCAGGTGTAGCTGATCTTTATAACCAAAGGATGTTTGCATTGGCCCGGTATGAGCCGATGGCAATAACAAAATACAACACGATAGAAGGCATTGTTTTTCTCGATAAAAATGCCAATGCAGTGAAGGATGCAGGTGAACCGGTGTTTACCAATGCTTCCATCTCGGTAGTGAAACCGAATGTGGATACCAGCATTACCAATACTTCACGCGGCTTTTTTTCTATTGATGTGGATAGTGGCAGCTACATAACCAGCGTGGTCCCTTATCGTCCTTATTTTACGGTTGTCCCCGCTGCGTACACCACTGCCCATGCCGGGTTTTTCGGTAACGATAACCTTTCATTTGCCCTACAGCCAATACCCGGCAAAAGAGACCTGGCTGTGGAAGCAGTGTCTGTTTGGCGGGTCGTACCAGGCTTTGATAACCGCTATGAGATACGCTATTCCAACAATGGAACAGATGTAGTTACAAACGCTACAGTGGAATTTGTGAAAAGCAGTAAACAATCTTTCAATGGAGTTTATCCGGCCCCAACTTTTACCAGTGGCGACACTTTACGCTGGGTCATTGCTTCGTTAAATCCTCAAGAGTCAGGTGAAATACAATTACTCTGTACGCTTCAGCCACTGCCTTTGGCAAATATTGGTGATACCATTTTTGTTGAGGCTGCCATTTCATCCAATGCAACGGATCTTACACCGGATGATAATATTTCTTTGAAAAAAGAGATAGCCCGAAGTGCCTACGACCCTAATGACAAAACCGAAGCCCACGGCGGCAAAATCGCTTTGTCAAAAGCCACAGCAGGCGAATACCTCACCTACACAATCCGCTTCCAAAACACCGGCAACGACACGGCCTTCAATGTCTATATCCGCGACACCATGGACAACAAGCTGGATTGGAACAGCCTGCAAATAGTAGCCAGTAGCCACAACTATAAAATGACGATGAACGATGGCAGATGCCTGTTTACTTTCCCTTTCCTTATGCTGGTAGACAGCCTCCACAACGAACCTAAAAGCCACGGCTACATTGTGTACAAAATAAAGGCAAAGCCCAATGTGCAGATAGGTGATGTAATCAAGAATACAGCCGCCATTTATTTTGATTACAACCTGCCCATATTCACTAATACCGAAAAGACAACTGTTGTAGCAGAAGCATTGCCGCTGAAGTTGCTTTCTTTTACCGCAAAGAAAAATGGTAAAGCAAACCTACTCAGCTGGACAACCACCAACGAAATAAACGTGGACAGGTTTGAAGTAGAAAGAAGCAATGATGGAAGAGAGTTCAATAAAATAGGGATGGTGAGTAGTCGGTTGGCAGTTGCGAGTGTACACAATTATTCTTTTACTGACAACTCACCGCTCACCACTCACACCAACTACTACCGCCTCAAAATGATAGACCGGGATGGCCAATTCTCCTACAGCCCCATCCGCTCATTAACAACTAACAATTCACAATTAACAATTAGCATTTACCCCAATCCGGCTAAGGATAATTTACAGGTAGAAATAAACAGTGACAAGAAAGCAGCTTTGCAGTTGCAAGTCTTATCCACAGATGGCAAGGTTTTGTTATCAAAAAGTGTGATCACCAATGAAGGAAGCAGTTTGCAAAACATCAACATCAGCACATTGCCCAAAGGCAGTTATTTGCTCAAGGTCAAAAGCGATAAAGACGAGCAGGTGATGAAGTTTGAGAAGTTGTAAAAATCCTATAATAATGGATATAACACAATCAGGGAACCGCATTATTGGTTCCCTGATTAGTTTGTAAAATAAATTTTCGCAAATACCCAACCTTTCTTCTCATCGATGTTGTATAACTAGTGAGAATGCATTAAATTTAATCATTAAGAAACCTTCTACCATGAAAAAAAGTATACTAACTGTAGTTTTGATGGTGTTTTTGGTGAGTGCTTTTGCACAGCCCGGGGTGTTGGACCAAACATTTGGCAACAATGGCAAAGTTTACATGCCCGTTATTCCGCAGGGCTACCTGATATATCCTGTTGATATTAAAATTCAGCCCGACCAGAAAATACTCGCATTGGTAATGATGGATACCGCAATAAATCAATTTTGGTATAGTCCGGCCGATGTATTTTTTAGGTATCAATTGCTCAGGTTCAACCCAGACGGCACACCCGACAGTTCTTTTGGCACCAATGGCAGTACGCCAATTGTTGCACATGAAAGACCAACGAATATGCAGTTGCTCGCAAATGGGCAAATTTTGCTCAATACAGCAGTTTCCAATATAACGACTCCTTCTTTTCCGGTACTTACAAATGTTGACCTGTGCCTCACCCGCTATAATGCAAACGGTACCATAGATAATTCTTTTGGTGTCAATGGCAGGGCGGTTACCCCGGTCGATACCTGCTTGTCTGTCGCAATTTCTGTGTTCGTGTTGCCCAATGGCAAAATCATACAGGCAGGAATGTCTATTAAATATACACAAGTAAATCCTCTTTCCTATTACGTATTGGTCGGTTATGACCAAAATGGAAATATTGACCTCTCATTTGGAAATGCCGGTAAAGTAAAAGTTCGTGCAAAAAGGTATATGGGGGATTATTATGGCGTCAATCGTTTTGATGGATTTACCATTCCTCACAGTTATCTAATGCTATCGAATCAAAAAATTGTTGCTACCGCTGATTCAGGGTTATTTCGTTTCAACAGCAATGGCAGTTTAGATGCCAGCTTTGGCACCAATGGCTTTCGTAATTATCCACCGGCCTATTATGCAAGCAATCCTCCCGTTACCTGGGGACTTTCGGAAACCCCTGTCATAGCAGGTGTGGTAGATGCAAACGATAAAATGGTATTTGTGATGAGAAGGGCATCATTTGGCGGTATTGCGCCCAACGTTTCCCCGCTGGTAGCTTGCCGTTTCAATCCCGATGGAAGCCCCGACTCCTCATTTCAGACTTTTATATTGGAACGTGACAACACATCAACACCCGGCACTAACAGCAGTAAAATTTTCCTGGAACCCAACGGACAATACAGCATTGCCTGGGGCAGGTGTTATAGTGGTGGCTACAATGGTTCTAACACACAACTAATCAAATTAAATAGTGATGGGTCGGCAGATAATTCGTATGGAAAAAGAGGTAGAATCGTTTCCCGATCGGACATGTGGGGCTTTCCGTTTGCTTATCGCATTGGAATGATGGGCAATGCAGCAGCCCTGCAGCCCGATGGTAAAATGGTGGTAGCAGGAATAATGGATACTATTACTTTTGTTAACAATTACGGAACCTGGTGGCAGAAAGCCTGGGTCATTCACCGCTATGAGAAAAATGCAAAACTGAAGTACAATACACTGGTCAGCGATGTTTTCTACGATCAAAATTCAAATGGAATAAAAGATGGCAATGAAACACCTTTCAACGCCTTTCATACAATGACTACTATAAAGCCAGGAGCAGATACAACAATGTGGTGTGGCGAGTGGCCAACGTACAACAACGGTCTACAGGATGTAGATACCGGCACCTATCACAGCTCGGTTAACCTTTATTATCATCCCTACTACAAAGTAGTTCCAGCCTTCAAAACAACCAGCCACAGCACTTATTGGAACACAGATACACTTTCTTTTGCTGTGCAGAAAATTGCCAACGTAAGAGACTTATCAGTCACAGTTTTTCCTTTAAGCAATGCCAAACCAGGCTTCCCTATTCGCTACCTCATTAAAGTACACAATGCAGGCACCGACAGCGCAGGCAATGTGGTAGTAAGGTTGGTTAAAAGCAACAAAATGGTGTATGACAGCGCAACAATAACCGCATCTTCTGTGGTTGGAGATACGATCATTTGGAACATGGGTGGCATACAGTCGCTGCACGATGCATTTATATTTGTTCATGGAAAGGTGAAAGCGCCACCGGCCGCTAATCTTGGCGATACACTACAGGCGATAGCGAATGTTTCATCGGACAAGGCCGATACGCTTATAGCAGATAATACTTCATACTATACACAATTTGCGGTGGGTGCCTGGGATCCCAACGATAAAAAAGAAGCACATGCCGGTAAAATAAAACACGCCAAAGCAATCAGCGGCGAGTACCTCACCTACACCATCCGCTTTCAAAACACTGGTAATGACACAGCCTTCAATGTCTATATCCGCGACACCATGGACAGCAAACTGGATTGGAACAGCCTGCAAATAGTAGCCAGTAGCCACAACTACCAAATGACCATGAACGATGGCAAATGCCTGTTTACTTTCCCTTTCATAATGCTGGTAGACAGCATTAAGAATGAACCCAAAAGCCACGGCTACATTGTTTACAAAATAAAAGCAAAGCCTAATGTTCAGGTTGGTGATGTGATTAAAAATAGCGCTTCTATTTACTTCGACTACAACCTGCCGGTCAAAACCAATACTGAAATGACCAAAGTTGTAGCAGAAACTTTCCCGTTGAAACTGCTATCATTTACCGCAAAGAAAGATGGTAAAACAAACCTCCTCAACTGGACAACGGCACAAGAAATAAATGTAGATCATTTTGATATAGAAAGAAGCAATGATGGAAGGGATTTCAGCAAAATAGGTATCACCAAAGCCAATGGTACTAATCAAACCAATACATACCAATACAGTGATGCTGTTGCACGAAATACCCCCCTTTGGGGGGCAGGGGGGCTTTACTACCGTCTCAAAATGATAGACCGGGATGGCCAATTCTCTTACAGTCCTATCCGACAAATAACAACTAACAATTCATCATTAACAATTAGCATCTTCCCCAATCCAGCCAAAGATGTTTTGCAAGTACAGGTGGAAAGCGATAAGAAAACCGCATTGCAACTAATCGTATTATCAGGTGATGGAAAGGTACTGTTATCAAAAAGCATTACCGCCAATGAAGGAGGCAGTTTGCAAAGCATCAACATCAGTACATTGCCCAAAGGCAGTTATTTGCTGAAAGTTAAAAGCGATAAAGATGAGCAGGTGGTGAAGTTTGAGAAGTTGTAAAAGCAAGTGTGAAGTGTAAGATATAAAGCGTTTTTATATCTTACACTTCACACTTAAAACCTTACACCTTATACAACCCAACCTTTCACCTCAACCCTGTTGTATAACTTGAAAGAATGCATTATATTTAATCATTAAGAAACCTTTGAACCATGAAAAGAAGTGTACTAACTGCAGTTTTACTTTCTTGCACCTTGTTGGTTGCTTTTTTATTAACAAGCAATATTGCCCATTCTCAAGTTAATCTATGGACCTGGGTGAGTGGCGATAGTACGATTTCGCCTGCTGTATACGGAACGAAGGGGGTGCCTTCGACTTCCAACCGACCGGGTAATACGGGCGCTTCAAATAATTTTACGGACACTTTGGGCAACTTGTACCTGTTTGGAACCAGTTATGATGGCCCAAATCTGTGGCGATACAATCCTTCTACAAATGAATGGACATGGCTTCATGGCGACACCACTCTTCCCCACCATTACCAGGGAGTGTTCGGTACACAAGGCATTCCCAATCCTGCCAACACACCCGGCGAGTTGATAAATGCAGCTACCTGGGACGATGCCATAAATAATAACCTCTGGCTTTTTGGGGGATACAATGGCGGTGGCGGTGTCAACGATTTATGGAAATATGACCTCGCCACCAACCAATGGACATGGGTAAAAGGTGACAACACACCAAACAAATATGGCGTTTACGGCACAAAAGGTGTTGCCTCACTGTCTAATAAGCCAGGTGGCAGAGTTTTACCTGTAACCTGGATAGACACTTTAGGTAACCTATGGCTTGTGGGCGGCGGCGGATGTGCAGCAAGTGGCAGCCCCAATTCTTATTTGAATGATGTATGGAAGTTTGAAACAGCTACCGGCAAATGGGCATGGATGGCAGGGGACAGCAGTGCCAATATGCCTACAGTATATGGCACACTTGGGGTGGCATCGCCTGCAAACAATCCCGGCCGATTTTCAAAATCAGTTTCCTGGAACGACAATTCGGGAAATATCTGGCTTTTATCAGACGTAGACAAAGGAGGTTTTGGTATGATTTCTAATGCGTTATGGAAATTTAATACTACTTCGCTACTATGGACATGGATGGGCGGTGACACGACCGGAAATGGATTGGGCAACTATGGACAACTGGGTATTTCCTCACCCTCAAACAAGCCCATGCCAAGAGGCAATGCTTATTGCTGGACCGATGCCGCAGGTGATTTTTGGCTTTTTGGCGGCAACGCTTATGCTTTACAGCAAAATGATTTATGGAAATACAATACCACCACCAATGAGTGGGTTTGGCTCAATGGTAAACCATCTTTAGGTTCCTGGGATTGGGTGTCAGCTTACTTTGGCAGAAAGGGGGTTCCCTATATGCTCAACTATCCGGGTTCAAGAGCGCAAGGGGCCTATTGGAAAGACAAAGCAGGAAACTTTTGGCTTTACGGAGGAACAACCCAAAGTTCGCCCATATCCCAAGGTATTGGATGTGATTTATGGAAGCTGAAGCCTTCTGATTTTAACATACTCAAGTTCAACATGTTCATTGATACCAATTACAACGGTATCCACGAAGCAAGTGAGCCATATATGCGAAATGCAACTGCAGTTATATCATCTGGAGCATCTTCGTTTGCAGCCGTATCTTCAACGGGCATATACAATGTTTACGTAGATACAGGCACCTATGCCACCACCCCTGTTTTATCGCTTCCTTATTACAATGCAATACCTACATCATACACTTCTACTCATAACACCTACTTCAATGCTGATTCTTTCTCATTTGCCCTGCAACCTATACCCGGCTACAAGGATGTATCCATATTCGTTATTCCTTTATCCCGGGCAAGACCTGGCAGACCTATGAGCTATAAGATAGTGTGCTACAACCCCGGAACATCAACTGTGAGCGGAACATTTAATTTCATCAAAGACAGCAAGCTGCTCTATGATTCGGCTTCAGCTACTCCCCTAAGTATCTCCGGCGACACGCTTATATGGAGTTACAGCAACCTGAAGCCACTGGAATCTAAAAGCGTAATCGCATATTTGAAAGTAAAAACGCCTCCAGCTGCTAACATTTTTGATACCTTATACTGCTATGCAAACGTTGCTATCCTCCCTGGTGAGAGCATTACTGCTGACAATAGTGCGCCTGTTATTCAAACAATAATCGCCTCTTATGACCCTAACGATAAAACCGAAAATCATGGTGGTAAAATAAGCCTTTCCAAAGCTCTTGGAGGAGAATATCTCACTTATACCATTCGTTTTCAGAACACTGGTAACGATACTGCTTTTGATATTTTTGTAAGAGATACCTTGAGCAGCAAACTCAACTGGAACACACTGGAAATGATATCAGCCAGTGCCAATTATCAAATGACTATAAACAATGGTAAATGCGAGTGGGCATTCCGCAACATCCATCTTGTTGATAGCAACAAAAACGAACCATTAAGCCACGGCTATCTCACCTATCGTATTAAAGCAAAGCCCAACGTTCAAGTTGGTGATGTGATTAAAAACAGCGCCAGTATTTATTTCGACTACAACCTGCCGATAAAAACGAATACTGAAATGACCAAAGTTGTAGCAGAAACTTTCCCGTTGAAACTGCTATCATTTACCGCCAAAAAACAAGAAAAAATCAACCTGCTGAACTGGGCAACCACACAAGAAATAAACGTAGATCATTTTGATATAGAAAGAAGCAATAACGGAAGGGATTTTAATAAAATTGGCATTACCAAAGCCAACAGCACCAATCAAATCAACACTTACCAATACAGTGATGCTGTTGCACCAAACTCCCCCCTTTGGGGGGCGGGGGGGCTTTACTACCGCCTCAAAATGATAGACCGGGATGGCCAATTCTCTTACAGTCCTATCCGACAAATAACAATTAACAATTCATCATTAATAATTACCCTCTTCCCCAATCCTGCAAAAGACAATTTGCAAATACAGATAGAAAGCGACAAGAAAACCGCCATACAACTAGTGATGTTGTCTGCCGATGGCAAGGTGCTGTTATCAAAAAGCATTATCGCCAACGAAGGAAGCAGTTTGCAAAGCATCAACATCAGTACATTGCCCAAAGGCAGTTATTTGCTCAAGGTCAAAAGCGATAAAGACGAGCAGGTGATGAAGTTTGAAAAGTTGTAAAGATCCTATCATAATGGATATAACACAATGAGGCTGTCTCAAAAGGGCAGCCTCTTTTATTTTCACATTGTGTGGAAAAAAGGTATGAAGCAAAACAAAGCTTTAGTTGTCTTCATTGTATGACTTCAGCAAAGTTTAAAACCTACTCAAGAGATCAGCTTCAACTTTTACCACAGAGTTGGGAGGAGAAGATTCAGGCGAGTCACCCGGTAAGAATAGTTGATCAGGTTGTTGAGACGATCAACCTAAGCAAACTCTATAATTCTTACAAAGGCGGCGGCACCACTTCTCACAATCCTAAGATGTTGCTCAAATCAGTGATCTACGCCTACATCAGAAACATTTATAGTAGCCGAAAGATAGAAGATGCCATTAAGAGTGATATCAACTTCATCTGGTTGTGTGGTAGTTGCGAGCCAGATCATAACACCATCAACCGCTTTCGTTCACAAAAGGTAGCGCCTGTTCTCAAAGATATCTTCAAACAAATTGTTCTGCTGCTGGCCGGTGAAGGATTGGTTAGTTTGAAAGAAGCTTATGTGGATGGCACCAAGATAGAGGCTAATGCTAACCGGTACACCTTCGTTTGGGGCAATGCTATTAAGACCAACAAAGAGAAAATGGTTAAGCAGCTTGATGAGTTGTGGCAGTATGCCGAGCAAGTTGCAAAGGAGGAATTGAGAGACACTGCTCCGCTTGATTTTAAAACCATTGACGCCGACAAAGTAAAGGAGACAGTAAAGCATATAGAAGAGTCCATCAAAGACAAAGAGATACCGAAGAAGGTCAGGCAGAAACTGCAGTATGTAAAGAAGAACTTCCCTGATAAGCTAGACGAGTACAAGGCTAAAGAAGAGATACTTGCCGGCAGAAACAGCTATAGCAAAACAGATCAAGACGCCACCTTTATGAGGATGAAGGAAGACCATATGAAAAATGGTCAACTAAAGCCCGGATACAATATACAAGTCACCAGCAACAACCAGATCATTACCAACTACGACACTTTCCCCAACCCTACAGATACACTCACCCTGCCTGCTCATATAGAAAGCTACAAAGCACTTTACGGTCATGCTCCTGAAGTAGTCACTGCCGATAGCGGTTACGGCAGCGAACAAAACTATCAATACCTCGAGGCCAACGATTGTACAGGCTATGTAAAGTATAACTACTTCCACCAGGAGCAACAAGGAGAAAGACTAAAGAAATATCCTTTTGCCGCCGAACATTTACACTACAACAAAGAGCAGGATTATTATGTCTGTCCGATGGGGCAACATATGAACAACATAGGCATTTACACTAAGAAGAATAATAACGGCTTTGAGCAAACCATAAGCAGGTATCAGGCAAAGAATTGCAATGGCTGTCCATTAAGAGGTATATGCCACAAGGCAAAAGACAACAGAATCATTGAAGTCAACCACAATGCCAACCATTACAAAAGCAAAGCAAGAGCCTTATTAACCAGTGAAGAAGGCATTGCTCACCGAAAACAACGATCACAGGACATTGAACCAATTTTTGGAAATATCAAGCAAAACAAAGGCTTCAGGCGATTTATGCTAAGAGGCAAGGACAAAGTGACAACAGAGTTTGGGTTTATAGCGATCGCACACAACCTGCAAAAAAGAGCGGCCTAAAAAAGGCCGGAAAACCTGCCTTTTTTGTACTAAATCAACCAATCACATTGCCAAAAGAATAATATAAACGAAAAAATAATAATACAAGATAGCATCCCCAAAAAACAATAAACAAAATATCACCTGAACTATAGAAGGCTATACACCAATAAAAAGAGGCTGCCTCAGCTTTTGAGACAGCCTCTT
>JANPGE010000100.1:0-1930 GCA_031423805.1 Segetibacter sp.
AGAAGCAATAGTCTTTCTCAATGCTGCTTTTGCAACAAGTTCTAAAATATCAATCTCTCTTTGAGTAAACTGCCCCTTAATAGCCAATTGATGGTACATAGGTGTATGTTTAGTTTAAAAAAACCTAGATATAGGATGCTATAAATATCTAAAGGGGGGCGAAATATATTTTGGTAATCACAGGTTTTACCCTTATTACGATTCAAGTTACAAATTAAAATGAGTCAATCCAAAATTTTTATTAAATAAAATATTATATGAATTTATAAATAAATAATTATTGTTAATAACAAATTTAAAATATTTTTATTTGTATCGTAAGTTTTTTTCTGTTTTTATTAAAAGTAAGTATAAAATGGATTGGATATACTATTTATAAAAATTTGGAGGTTGTCTAAAATGGAAACCTGTAAATTCCTGATACATTTTTGCAAAAGCTAATAATGTAGCTTCGCTGAAATGCTTACCAATAAAACTGATACTTGCAGGTAACCCATTGGGCAAAACTCCATTTGGGATTGTGATAGAAGGGTTGCCCGTAAGGTTAGTTATTGCCAATTGATCACCGGTTTCAGGGGGTACAATGATAATGTCAAATTGGTTTATTAAAGGGTTAACCATTTGCATTATCTGATAGCGAAGGCGGCAGGCTGTTATGTATTCAACAGCGGGAATAAATCGTGCACTTCTGAAAATATTTGGCCACCTGTCTTTATTCTGTTGCACCAGTTCATCATCCATGCCTGAACGTGTTAAAGGGTCAAATGCAGCTGCCGCTTCTGCACATATAATCAATCCCAAAATTTCATCTCCATGCATGTCATCAGGAAAATTGAATGCTGTTACTTTTGCACCCATTTTCTTTAATACAGCAAGTGTTTGTTTTTCTGTACTGTTTTCGGGCAAGGTGTCTATATAATTTTTCGCGTAGGCAATTTTTAATTTGCTGATATCTGTTTTACCAGTGTAATTGAAAGCAGCATTGATTGATGAAGCATCTCCTTCATTTGCACCGTGTATATAGTTAAATACTATAGCTGCATCTTCTGCTGACCTGCAAATAGGACCTATTTTATCTGAAGTCCAGGCTAGGTTCATGGCACCTGACTTAGCAATACTACCATAGGTTGGGCGCAATCCCGTAACACCGCACCGCATACTAGGATCTACAATTGAACCATAAGTTTCGGTGCCTATAGCAAACGGCACCAAACCTGCTGCTGTAGCAGAAGCCGAGCCTGCAGAAGAACCACCCGAACCTTGCGAGGTATCCCATGGGTTGCGGGTCTTGCCGCCAAACCAAACATCATCCATAGCCAATTCTCCGAGAGATAATTTGGCAACCAATACCGCTCCTGCTTTTTCCAATTGTTCTGCAACAAAAGCAGTTTCATTGATTGTTTGATTTTTATTGGGCGGTATTCCCCAAGTGGTCTTTGTCCCTTTGACTGCAAACAAATCTTTGATGCCATAAGGAATACCATGTAGTGGCCCTCTGTACTTTCCTATAGCAATTTCAGCATCAGCTTTCTTTGCTTGTTTTATAGCTAGATTTTCTGTAATTTCTATTACACAATGTAATGCACCGCCATGACGCTTCAGGCGATCTATGAAGAATTGGGTCAGCGCTTCAGAAGTTATTTTCTTGTACTTTATCAACGAGGCCAATTGAGGGATGCTATAAAAAGCAAGTGCAGCTTTGTTGGTTGGCAAAGAAACATTTGTTGGTATTGTAAAATGAACAGGAATCTGCTTTGTAGGCACTTTCATACCTGGCAAAACAGGACTATACGAAAGTGGAAATGGTACATCATTGTTCAACCCGTTTTTGTGAAAGTAGTTGTAGGTTTTTATTCTTTCAGTCAATGTCGTAAGCATTGAATCCCTTTTGGCTTGTGTAAATGAAAGGTCAAATAATTTTTCGCCGGTT
>JANPGE010000101.1:0-4955 GCA_031423805.1 Segetibacter sp.
AATATAGCACCTGACCAAAGTTTGTTGGAAGTTGCCTTAAAACACGATATAGATTTACATCACAACTGCGGAGGCGTTTGTGCCTGCAGTACCTGTCATTTGTATGTAAATAAGGGTGAAAACCTGATTGAAGAATTGACCGATAAGGAAGAAGACTTTATAGACCGTGCTGTCAATCCCCGATTAACATCAAGATTAGGCTGCCAATGTGTTTTGCTAGATGGAAGCGGTGAAGTAGAAGTAACACTTCCTGACCAAACACAATTTCTGGGAGAATAAATAAGATTTAGAGTTAGAATAAATTCCTCTTCCCAGAAATACTACAAATAAAATAATAAATATCACCCTATCACATAAAAAACATGTACGAACCACCTATTAACTGGAACGATTATGAAGATATAGCACAGAAGCTATATGAGAAATTTGGCGATGATTTTAACGAAGGCAAAATATACCGTGTCCGCTTTACTGAATTAATTGAGTATGTACTTCAATTACCACATTTTGTAGGCAAAAGAGAAAATTGTAACGAAGGCCATCTGGAAATGATACAAAGTGCATGGGTGTACGAGTGGCGTGACGGTCAGAAGTAATAAGGTAAAAAGCAGAGTCTAAAGCGTAAAACCCTAAACAATAAATTCATAATGCTTCAAAAGTTCAAATCTGTTGACACCTTCATTTTTGATATGGACGGAGTGCTGACAGACGGTTCGCTAACACTTTTGCCGTCAGGCGAAATGGTTAGAAAAATGAATGTAAAAGATGGTTACGCACTGCAATTGGCTATCAAAAAAGGGTATAATGTAATTGTTATATCTGGCGGGTACTCTAAGGAAGCATTGGAAAGACTCAACCGTTTGGGTATAGAAAATGTGTGGATGAAAGTAACAGATAAAATAGCCGTTGCAAATGATTATCTGCAAAAAATAAACATTAGCTGGGATACTGTACTATTTATGGGAGATGATATTCCCGATCTTGATGTTATTAAAAAAGCACACATGCCATGTTGCCCTGCCGATGCTGTTCAGGAAATAAAAGAAGTAAGCACATATATTTCTCACTTCAACGGTGGTTTTGGTTGTGTAAGAGACGTAATTGAAAAGGTAATGAAGCTGCGTGGCGATTGGAATGAAGACACACATATACCATCTACATAATTTTTAATTCAGAAGCAGTTTTTAATCCATAATTTGCCAACTAATAAAACCTGCTTTTTTTGAAGTTTATTAAAGCATTTCTTCAATTGGTGCGTTGGCCCAACCTACTTTTCATCGGTATAACGCAAATGCTGTTTGTATATCGTATTGTTCATCCTTTGATTTATAGTGCAGGTGCTGTACCTAATGTACGGGGAGAATATTTTGTCCTTTTGGTAACTGCATCTATACTTATAGCTGCAGCGGGTTATATTATCAATGATTATTTTGACCTTAATATAGATCAGGTAAATAAGCCCGGTAAGCTAGTGGTAGCAAAAGTTATAAGCAGAAGATGGGTCATTTTCTGGCATCTCTTATTAAGCGCAATTGGTATTGGTATTGGGTTTTACATTGATTGGTTTACCCGTGTACGTTTTTTAGGATTTGCCAATATTATTTGTGTTGCCTTGCTTTTTATTTATTCTATTTCGCTTAAAAAAAGAATGTTGGTAGGCAATGTGGTTATTTCTGCTATGACAGCCTGGGTAATTTTGGTAATTGGTTGGTGCGAAACAAGTAACCTCATACAACCTGCATTGCTGGGTTCATATACTGAACGTATTACCCGAATTTCTTTTCTTTATGCAGGTTTTGCTTTTGTTATTTCACTCATCAGGGAAGTGATAAAAGATATGGAGGATATTGAAGGTGACCGTCGTTTTGGATGCAGAACAATGCCCATAGTAATTGGCATTAATGCAACAAAAGTATTTGTAGCAGTATGGTTGGTTGTATTGGCAAGTGCTTTGTCTATTGTTCAGTTTTATGCATTGGTTATACAGTGGTGGTGGAGCGCAGCCTACTCGGTGCTGCTGATTATTATTCCATTAATCTATGCTTTTAAATTTCTTTTCAAGGCATCAAATCCCAATGACTATAACCGTTTAAGCTCCATTATTAAGGCAATTATGTTTACGGGAATTTTGTCTATGATTTTCTTTCGGTTGTATGCAAAATAATAGTCGAACTTTTTTGTAGTATTTACTTATTTCTATCATTATGAATGCTGCCAATAATATACTTCTAATAAGACCAGGCAACTTTATTTTCAATACTGAAACGGCTGCTAATAATGCGTTTCAAAATAATTTAGCAGAAAGTCAAAATGCAATACAATTAAAAGTAAAAGCAGAGTTTGATAAGTTTGCAACAACCCTTAAATCAAAAGGTGTCAAATTGTACATTTTTAATGACACCGCATTTCCACCAAAACCCGATGCAATTTTCCCCAATAATTGGATCACGTTTCATCCCGATGGTAGGGTTTTCCTTTACCCCATGTTTGCCCCAAACAGAAGAAATGAAAGAAGGTTAGATATTATAGAATCGCTTCGTTCAAATTTCAACATAAAAGAGGTGATTGATCTTTCACACTTTGAAAGCAAAAATAAATTTTTAGAAGGTACAGGAAGCATTGTTTTTGACCACAGAAACAAATATGCATTCGCCTGTATTTCGCCCCGTACCAATAAAGAATTGTTTATTAAATTATGTTCAGATCTTGGCTACAAGCCATTTTGTTTTCACGCACATGATGAAAGCGGTACCGAAATTTATCATACCAATGTAATGATGTGCATAGGTGAGAAGTTTGCGGTGGTGTGTTTGGATGCTATAACCAATGCAAAGGAGAGGGAAAATATTGACGAAATACTTGTTCAATCAGGACATGAAATAATCAACATTTCGCCAAAGCAAATGAACAAATTTGCAGGTAATATGCTTGAACTAATAAATGATAAAAATGAAAAATTGCTTATCATTTCTCAAAGCGCTTATGAAAGTCTTACTGCAAGTCAAATAAATACTTTACAACAATACTGCGAATTGGTACCACTTGCAATACCTACAATTGAAATAATAGGAGGAGGCAGTGTAAGATGCATAATTGCAGAAATATTTTTAAAAGGAAGTTAATAAACTACTAAGGAAAATATTTAATGATACAATACCTGAACTGTTTCCTTAGTTTTTTGAGTAAGTACAATATTTTTGCCCAAAGTCATTTCTGTAAGTAAAGCTTCATTGTAATGTCTTATGGTGAGCAGCGTAAGGTTTCTTTCGATCTGTACTTCAAAAATTTCACTTGCCTTACCTGCCAGTTGTTCTATTTTTTCGGTT
Source organism: Segetibacter sp. (assembly GCA_031423805.1). Classification (GTDB taxonomy): domain Bacteria; phylum Bacteroidota; class Bacteroidia; order Chitinophagales; family Chitinophagaceae; genus Segetibacter. The sequence continues at coordinate 3,327 of JANPGE010000101.1, forward strand.
CTGTCGTCCAAGCACAATTGTACATTTATTGCTGCAGTTTGAATCAGGTTAGGTTTTAAATTGAGTTCCTCAAATAGTTCATACAATTGACTCATAGGCTTTTCACCCACAAAAGAATAATCTTCTGTCTGTAAATTTACCAACACCTGATTTTCTTTGAGTACAATAACGGGCGGCAGATTTTTAACAGGTTTGCTACTAATAATAGTGCCAGGCAGGGTAGGGTCTATAAAACTTTTTACCAGCAATGGTATTTTTTTATTCTGTAATGGTTTTATAGTTTTAGGATGTATAACCTGTGCTCCATAAAATGCCATTTCTATTACTTCGTAAAAGCTTAATTCGTTTATAAGTGTAGCTGTAGGAAATTTTCTTGGATCAGCACTCATTACGCCATCTACATCTTTCCAAATAGTCAGACTATCACCATTTAGCAGATTTGCAAAAATGGATGCTGTATAATCACTTCCTTCTCTGCCAAGGGTTGTACTTTCATTTTGATCGGTACTGCCAATAAAACCTTGTGTTACATACATTGATGTTTCTTTGAAATCCATCAGGGAGGTTACCTGCTGTTTGGTATAATCAAAATCAACATTTGCATCGCGGAAATTATTGTCTGTGCGTAGTATGTCTCTTACATCTAGCCATTTATTGGTAATGCCGGTTTCGTTTAAGTATGCACTTACAATACTTGTGCTAAGTAACTCTCCAACACACACCACCTGATCATAATAATAGTCAAATGGCTGAACAGGTTTATCATGCAGAAGCCACTCAACCTCTGTAAAAAATGAATTGAGGTGTGTGTATGTTTCGTTGTAATTTTTTACAAGCAGATATTTTGCAGTTGTCAGGTGATTCTCTTTAATTACCCTGAATAGTTCAAGGGATTCATCTTTTCTTCCTTCGAAAAATGCTTCCACAACTTTTTCTAAAGCATTCGTAGTTTTACCCATTGCAGAAACAATAATTACCAATTGTTCATTTTTGAAACTGTTTATGATGGATGCAACATTTTTTACTCCATCTGCATTCTTTACGCTTGCCCCGCCAAATTTGAAAACCTTCATTTTGAGTTGAGAATTATGAGTTATGAGTTATGAGTTATGAGTTATGAGTTATGAGTTTGGTGTTTGGTGTTTGGTGTTTGGTGTTTGGTGTTTGGTGTTTGGTGTTTGGTGTTTGGTGTTTGGTGAAATTGCAAAAATACAGGATTCAAATTTTCTTATAGCCTTGTTAATAAATTGTATTGTAGATGATAGGAGAGTAACAATGTCAACCTTGAACCTCTTGAACCTCTTGAACCTCTTAAACCTCTTGAACCTCTTAAACCTCTTGAACCTCTTAAACCTCTTGAACCTTTCAAACCTCTTGAACCTTTTAAACCCTAACCTCTAAACCAAGAAACCTTACTGATAAAAATATCTCGACCTGTTTATTTTTAAATCGCGGAGTATGCCTGATTTTGGATTGATGCTGATGCTGAATGATCTGTATAAACCAACAGGTGTAATGTTGATAGCCATTTGCCAGCAATGCATTTCACGGGTAACAAACATGGTGAGTGTTTGAATTTTTTTTGTGCTAAAATCATAATAAGTATTGCCACCCATCTTCCAACGGGGC
>JANPGE010000102.1:0-25034 GCA_031423805.1 Segetibacter sp.
GAAGTAGAACAGAACTTATATAAAGTACAATACCGCGTAATGCTTAGCCGGTACAGAGGCAGAACTATTTGTCCTGAATGTGAAGGATACCGTTTAAGAAAAGAAGCATTATATATTAAGGTAGGCGGTTTTCATATAGGACAGTTGTGTGCATTGCCTGTAAAAGATTTGTCAACCTGGTTTAGCAAACTGGAGTTAAGTGAGTATGATAAGCAGGTAAGTAAACGAATTACTCTTGAAATAAATAACCGACTCAAAACACTAATTGATGTTGGGCTGGGATATCTTACCCTTAGTCGTCTTGCTAATAGTTTAAGCGGGGGAGAAAGCCAACGTATACAATTAACCCGGAGCCTCGGTAGCAATCTTACGAACTCATTATACATATTAGACGAGCCCTCCATAGGGCTACACAGCAGGGATACTGAAAGGTTAATAAGTGTGTTAAAAGAATTGCGTGACCTTGGCAATACAGTCGTCGTAGTAGAACACGATGAAATGATGATGCGGGAAGCTGATCATATTATTGATATGGGCCCCCTTGCAAGTCATTTGGGTGGCGAAGTAGTGGCCGAAGGTAATTACGATGAAATAATTGCCAATAAAGAAAGCCTTACAGGAAAATATTTGAAAGGGGAATTAAGTATAGATCCACCAAAAAATATTCGCAAGTCTTTACGCAATATTACTGTACAGGGAGCAAGGCATAATAACCTCAAAAATATAACTGTGCAATTTCCCTTAGATGTGTTTTGTGTTGTTACAGGTGTAAGTGGAAGCGGAAAGACCACTTTAGTAAAGCAGATTTTATATCCTGCTTTGCAGAAAATAAAAGGAGAGTTTGCAGACAAGGTAGGTTTTCACAAAGCTATAACAGGCGATGTTGACTACATATCTACCATAGAAATGATAGACCAAAACCCGATAGGTAAATCAAGTCGCAGCAACCCCGTGACTTATATTAAGGCTTATGATGAAATAAGGGATTTGTACGCCAAGCAACCCATGTCAAAAATGAGAGGGTTTTTACCTAAACACTTTTCTTTCAATGTAGATGGAGGACGATGTGACACTTGTAAAGGCGAAGGCGAACAAATAGTCGAAATGCAATTTTTGGCTGATGTGCATTTGGTTTGCGATGTGTGTCATGGTAAAAGATTTAAAGAGGAAGTGTTGGAAGTAACCTATAAAATGAAAAGCATTCATGATATACTTGAAATGAGTGTAGATGAGGCGGTTGAATTCTTTTCTAAACCTCTTGGTGTAGGAAAAGAAGGAACAGGGTCCCTTGCAATAGCAAAAGCAATACAACCACTGCAGGATGTTGGGTTAGGATATATCAAACTGGGTCAGAGCAGCGATACACTAAGCGGTGGAGAAGCGCAAAGGGTAAAACTTGCAAGTTTTCTTGGCAGAGGAAAAGGAGCAGGTCATATCCTTTTCATTTTTGACGAACCAACAACAGGGTTACATTTCCATGATATAAAAAAACTATTGGCTTCATTCAATGCATTAATAGATCAGGGTCATTCTATACTTGTTATTGAGCATAATACAGATGTAATACGCAGTGCAGATTGGGTAATTGATCTTGGCCCTGAAGCCGGTGATATGGGGGGCTATCTTGTATTTAGTGGTGTGCCTTCAGGATTAAAGCAAGTTAAAGCCAGTTATACAGGTAAGTTCATGTAGAAACCAGATTTGTTTACTATGGCTTGTCTGACGTGTTAATGTATTTAGAAATGTACATGGCCATTTTATTGTGTGCTTTCTCGTTGGGGTGCCCATCATATTTAGATAGAATGTAGTCTTTAGATTTTTCACCTTTGAAAATATCATTTCCATTTACAAAAATGACCCATGGAGATTGCTTGTAAAAATCACGAATGGTGGTTTCTGTTTTTTCAAAAATTTTAGGATATTCTAGTAGGTATATCTCTGGAAATTTGAGCATTATCAATTGTATGTTTTTGGCTTTTGCATCATTTGAAACCTCTTGTAGCAATTGTTTTGATTGTTGCCAGCTTCTCCTGTTTTCTACATAATTTTTTATGGTTACATCTAATACACTGTTAAGAAAAATGAACCCATGTATTTTCATTTCATTGTGAAGCGTATGCAAAACATAATCCAATACTTTTGATTGTTTGTAGAAGTAGGTTATTTTTTGAAGCAGCGTTTGTTTCACGTAAGTATTGGTCATTTCTGCCGCAGTTTTTCCTGAATCTACTTTTATTAATGATTTGTCCAGATTACCGTCTATATCATTCAGGTTGTATCCAATGATTACATACTGCGGTTTAAATTTATCAACAAACTCAAAATAGGTCTGTCGGTTGTCAAGCGTATTGTTACTCGGTTTAGAAACATCTAAAACATACACTGCATTATACTTTTTATTATTGTTCTTTAAGATCAGTTTTAATTGTTCAGAAAATTTGTCTTTAGCCTCTATTCCCCCACCTGCTATATAAGAATCGCCCAGAACCATAATACGCAGATTATTGCCTGCAAGGTCTATTTTGTTTTCATTCATCATTGTGTACTCCGGGGTAATCACAATTTCTTTGGCAATCTTTACCACCCGGGTATCATCAAAAAATTTAAAATGCTCGTCTATGCGCATCAGGAGTTCGCCGGTAACAAAAAATATAATGATGACGAAAATGGTTTTCTTAAACATTTTGACTCCTTAAAATTGAAAATAGATAAATGATTTATTGCCAAATGCACCCCACAATATGATGGACCATATAATTATACAATTGAAAATAATAATGGAGTAAGACTTCAAGGTAGAGCCATCAGCAAATTGCAAAGCATGTTGTTTGGTACGCTGAACCCATTCTGTACCAAAGCATAGTAAGATTAAGAAAATCATTGCCTTTGCGCTAGCCATACCAGGAAAGGAGGGTGACGAATAAATGGATGAAGAAAATATTTCGCCAATATAGCTAAATGCATGATGTACATTTTCTGCACGAAAGAATATCCATGCAAATACCGTGAGGCAAAAAGTGAGTACTATAGATAAAAAGTCTTTGATGCCGGGCAGTAGTTTTCCTTGTGCAACAATATTTAAATTATTTCGGTGGGTATTAAAAATGATTGAGGGCATAATATAGAGTGCATTCAAAAAACCCCAGACTATAAATGTCCAGTTAGCGCCATGCCAAAACCCGCTGACTAAAAATATAATGAAAGTATTTCTCACCTTTATCCATGTGCCTCCTTTGCTGCCACCAAGTGGTATATACAAGTAATCTTTGAACCAGGAGGAAAGGGAAATATGCCAACGTCTCCAAAACTCGGCTATGTCTCTTGAGAAATATGGAAATGCAAAATTTCTTAAAAGGTCTATTCCAAACAAACGTGCAGTACCTAATGCTATATCAGAATAACCAGAAAAGTCGCAATAAATCTGAAAAGTAAAAAACAATGCTCCTAACACCAGTGTGCTGCCACCGTAATGAGCTGAATTGCCAAAAATGGTATTAGCATATTCGGCGCAGTTATCGGCAATAACAATCTTTTTAAAAAAGCCCCATAACATTTGGCGTAGGCCATCAATTGCTTGTGTATAATCGAACTTTCTTTTTGTAAGTATTTGAGGCAATAAATGGGTTGCTCTTTCTATTGGCCCTGCAACAAGCAATGGAAAAAAACTGACAAAAACTGAATAGCTGATAAAATTTCTTTCGGGTTTTATCCTGTTTTTATAAAGATCAATTACATAAGACAAACCATGAAAAGTATAAAAGGAGATACCAACCGGTAATATTATTTGCAAAGTGCCAAAATTTGCCTTAAACCCTAACAACGAAAGCCCATCGGCAAAAGAAGCAGTAAAAAAGTTATAGTATTTAAATACTCCTAAAAAACCAAGATTTATCCCAATGCTAAGCCATAACCAGAATGCTTTACCTTTCTTATTGGTGGCTTCTGATATTTTAATGCCGGTATAGTAATCAAGAAGGGTTGAGAAAATAAGAAGAAATAAAAACCGCCAATCCCAGCAGGCATAAAAGAAATAACTCGATACGAGCAATAAAATATTTTGTTTTTTTAAATCTCCATTTGTTGCAAACCAATAGAGTAGTAAAACGATTGGTAAAAAGATTGCAAAATTTATTGAATTGAAAAGCATGAAGTCTTTTGTTGCTCTGTTCTACAATAATGAATGGCATCAATTACTTTAGAAACAGGAAATAATCTTATTGTTAAATGTTTATGTTAATGGCTATATGATTGCAAAGTAAACTTAAATCTAAATTATAAGCGCAGTATAAGTTTGGTCATTTAATAATTTTAAATTCAAAATGGATAGCCTTGAATTATTAATGTTTACTAATTTTTCAAGCATAAGAAATTATGGATGTTAACGCCTAAACTTTTATATAAATCCTCTTCTTATCCAGCCAATATACCAACAGCCAAAAGAAACCTATCATGCAAAAAGCATAAACAAGTGACCCGGTTTTTTGGTTGCTGCTTATAGGTTTGCAAATATGCTCATAAAACCAGGAGAGTAATGAAGTGTACACAGGTTTGCCATGTTCGTCAAAATGATCCCGCCAACGAAGCAGTGCTTGCAGTCTTTGAAAAAAGAAGCTAAATGCAAAAATGAACAAGGGATTTTTTCCAAAAACATCAAAAAAGTGGCTCCATGCTCCTTTTTTTTCTTTGAACTCAAGCAAATAAATCAGAACACCCAATACCATAAGGGCAAGACCAGTAGTATACACAACATAGCTGCTAGTCCATATTTTTTTATTGATAGGGAAAACCATATCCCATGCAAAACCAATAAATATAAGGGCAGCACCTGCTAAAAAAAGGTGAGAAAGCATTTCCCAGTTTTGCCCGGCTAAAGTCGGGTTTTTGTCTTTTTCTCTAATATATTTTCCAGCAAAGTAGCCCGCTACTACCTGTACAATTGCAGCCATTGTGCTCATTAATCCTTCCGGGTCAAAAGGCACTCCTTCTCCTTTATACAGGTGATTTGCGCCTATTATTGCCTTGTCTAATGCGGTTCCAAAATAACCGGTAAAGCTGTATGGGTCGCCCGGTTGGCCTAACAGAATGCATAATAGCCAATAACCAATAAGTATAGAAATGCTTAAAATAAGCGCAGTTTTAGGTTTGAAAAAATAAACAATTAGCGATGCGAAAAAATAACATAGAGCAATACGCTGCAAAACTCCGAAAATGCGAATGTTTTCCCAGGCTTTGAAAATAAGTTTCTCATTATTCCATTTCACAAAGGGATGCCAGTTTAAGAACAAACCGATTAAAAAAATGAATACAGTTCTTGTAAACACTTTTTTAATATAAGCTGTTGTACCTTTTTCCGCATAGCGGGGAATTACAAAAGCCATAGCATTGCCAACAGCAAATAAGAAGAAAGGGAATACCAAATCTGTAGGTGTACAACCATGCCACGTAGCATGTTCAAAAGGGGTATAAATGAAGAACCAACTGCCGGGGTTGTTTACCAATATCATAAGTGCTACAGTAGCACCACGAAAAACATCAAGGGAATAGTATCTTTGATTCACGATACTAAAGTAAGTAATACCTAAGAATAGGGAAGTCTTTTTTATACTTTCTAATTATCCGACAGAATTTATTTAGCGTTATAGTTCAGACTTACGGAAGCCAACTTTGAAATTAAATTATTACAATATATATAAGTCCTAAATTTTAAGTAAATTTAAAAAAATTAATTTTTAAAAAAGGAAAACAATCTCACAAAAATTTTGGGCCGGTAAAATGTCTTTATTTTAGTTGAAACCCCTTATTCTGCCATACTGTAGCATTCACTTATCTTAAGGCTGTTAATGTTGAAATTCCATACTATTTTCTATTATCTTTGCCCGCATTTTAAAACAATCTTTAAATCTTCATATACAGTTGTTTTAAATTTTGAAAATAAGAACACAAACAGTATTAATCAAAGACTTATCAATGCAATATTTTTATTGTATTGAATAATGTCATAATACCTCATGTGAGTGAGGAAAGCGAAGCTATATCTAAAAAATAAACCGGCCTTTTAAAAATGAAATTTTATTCAGCCATAGTTGTTGTTTTATTCATACTTACTTCTTGCGCTAGCCGCCAAAGAATTCAGTATTTTAATAATTTTAATGAATTGGCACCTACCGATTCTATAAGTTATCTGTCGCCATTTAGGGTGCAGACCGGCGATATTTTGCAGGTAACTATTTCTACATCTAATAAGGAAATAACAGCCATTTATAACCCAACGGCTAATTTTTTAAATGCAAATCCGGGAGCACAGGGTTATTTGGTAGATCATGAAGGACAGATAGATTTGCCCCAGATAGGAAAAATATATGTAAGAGGAAAAACCATTGATGAGATTAATACTGCAATAAAAGCTGAGTTGGATAAATCAATTAAAAATGGATTTGTAGCTACCCGTATTTTAAATTTTAAAGTTTCGGTACTTGGAGATGTTGCTCGGCCCGGCAGTTTTCCGGTCAGCAATGAAAGAATTTCAATTTTGGAAGCATTAAGTCTTGCAGGTGATGCTAATATAAGTGCAAAAAGAGATGAAGTCTTACTTATCAGAGAGCGTGAAGGGAAAAAAAGTTATGTAAAAATTAATCTGAACGACAGTAAAATTCTAGCCTCACCCTATTATTATCTCAATAATAATGACGTAGTTTATGTAAGGCCAGGAGTTAATAAAGTGATTTCTTCCTCTGCTACTGTTCAGTTATTGCCGCTGATAGCTACCGGGCTCACCCTTATTCTTGTCTTATATAACAATGTTATTAAATAGTAAAGTAACCTCCTATTCATTTTATGAATAAAGATCAAAAATTAAAAAAAGCTTCTGAAATTGATATGGTTGATATAAGAAGTACGCTCAACAAACTTCTGTTTCATTGGCCATTGTATTTGTTAATGTTTTTAATATCTCTGCTTGGAGCTTATCTATACTTGCGTTACACGAGGCCCGTTTACTCCTCTACAGCAGAAATTTATATTAAAGATGATAAAAATAAGGGTGGTGCACAAAGTGCTCTGGAGCAATTAGACATGTTCAACTCCAATAAAATAGTTGAAAATGAAATGGAGGTTATTAAATCCCCCTTAATTCTGGAAGATGTTATCAGAGACAACAAATTTAATATAAGATATTACATTAAAGGTAAGGTACTTAATCAGGAGATATATGACAATAGGCCATTAAAACTCAATATTTTGACTGACAGTTCACAAGTTGGTGATTATGTTTTAAAAGTTGAGATTTTAGAAAATAATAAATTGAGGATAATATATCCAAAAGACCGTAAAAAGAAAGATGATTATCAAATCTTATATACGCAGTTTAACAGGCCATTCCAAATACGTAAAGATAGATTTGAAATAAGTTATTTACCTGTTTTAAATGTTAACCAGGATAAAGAATTTGAAATACAGGTTGATTCTATTTTACCGCTTGTTTACGCTAAATCTCTTCAAATTAAAACTACCCTGGTGAACAGAATGGGCTCTGTTTTCCAACTGACCTATGAAGATGAAATGCCCAAAAGAGCTGCCGATCTTCTAAATTCAGTACTATCAACTTATAATAAATACACCTTAAATGATAAAAATGAAATAACACTTAATACCATAAAATTCATAGAGTCAAGACTTGCTTCTCTTGGAGATGAATTAAATGTGTTGGAAAGAGAGATTGAGGGCTTTAAAAAAGCCCGGGGAATAACTGAAATAGATGAAACAGCAACGTTTGTATTGAATCAGGCAAAAGATGCAGATAGTAAGCTCAATGCAGCACAAATTCAGCTTTCAGTTTATAACGACATAGAATCTTATCTGAATAACCCACATACCGGAAAACCGTTTGCCCCTATCTATGGTAATATAGATCCGGCAATAACCTCGCTTATTAATAGATATGAAGAAGCTCAAAGAGAGCGCACAAGACTTGCTCTTTCCTTACAGCCGGGTAATCCCATACTTAAAGAGGTAGAAGATCAGATTGTAAACACAAGAAATAGTATTAGAAACTACGTAGCAGGATACCGAAGAAATGCGATGATAGAAAAGGCAGGCATTCAACAAAAGGTAAACGAAGTTGAAGCAAGAATTAATCAGATACCTACCTACGAGAGGGAATTTATTAATATAAAACGCCAACAGGGCATTAAAGAAAACCTGTACAATTTTCTACTACAAAGAAAAGAAGAGTCAGCGGTTTCTTACGCTAGTAACATAGTAGACAATAAAGTAATAGCCCCGGCATTTATACCTGAAAAACCTATTTCTCCTAAAAGGTTAATGATGACAATGTTGTTTGTATTGGCAGGTATGTTTGTGACAACAATATATATCAGGCTTAAATATGTTTTAAACAATAGAATTACCTCTAAAAATGATATAGCTAAGATTACAGATATACCGGTAATAGCAGAAGTTTATAAATATGATACACAGAAAAAAGTTGTATTTAGTGAAAGAACGGTATTGACCGAACAAATTTTAAATTTAAGAAATAGTTTGAAGTTTTTGCTTGCAGGGGTAAATCATACCCCTGCAATATTATTTACCAGTAGTATGTCAGGAGAAGGAAAAACATTCATTTCATCGCATCTTGGAAATGCACTAACCTACAATAATAAAAAAGCAATATTGCTGGAATTTGATTTGCGCAAACCTAAGTTATCCCAATCGTTGGGTATAAGTAATGCTAGTGGTGTTACTAATTATCTTGTAGGTATGGAAAGTCTTGAACAAATCATAAAAAAGGTACCGGGCAATGACAATTTGTTTTTAATTCCTTCCGGCCCCATTCCCCCAAATCCTGTAGAGTTGATTGAAAGTGAAAAGATGAAAGAACTGTTTAAGATCCTTCGGGAAAGATTCGATTACATAGTTATTGATACAAGTCCTGTTGGTATGGTGTCGGATGCAAAAAGCCTTTCTCCGCTTATAGATTGTTCATTGTTTGTTATAAGGTTTAATTATACACCTAAAATAAAATTCAGAGAGATGGCTTCTGATATTGATCGTGCTGTGTTTCATAAAGTAGGTCTTGTTTTTAATGGTGTAGATCTTGAATCATCTTATGGTTATTCAAGTTATGGATACAGCAATTATGGCTATGGATATGGCGGCAACGAAAAACAAAAAAGCCGTGTATCATTATTTTTCAAAAATCTGAAACAAAGAATGTTTTAATTATAAACATTTTATCATTTATTTTTTTCTTACATGAAAGTTATTATTTTATCAGCAGGAATAGGTTCAAGGTTAAGACCACTTACAGAGCATTCTCCTAAATGCCTTGTAAAAATTAATGGTAAAGAAATACTAAGATATCAGATAGAATCTTTTATAAAAAATGGCATTAGTGAAATAGTGCTGGTTACAGGTTATAAGGGTGACATGGTCAGTGATTTTTGTGAAAAAAACAATTTTCATCAGGTTAAGATTATTGAGAATAAAGAATACAACTCTACTAATAACATGTATTCATTACACATGGCCAAAGAAGAGGTTTATGGAAATGATTTTTTGTTTTGTAACGGAGATGTAATTTATAGTAGTGATATCATCAATCAGATTTTGGCAGAGGAAAATAATGATGTGATAGGTGTACAGGTAGGTAATTTTAATGAGGAGGCTATGAAGGTTACTGTTGGGGATAATGGCATTCTGAATAATATAAGTAAGCAGATAGAAGCAGATGTTGCATATGGTACATCTGTTGATTTATATAAGGTTTCGGCCAAAAGCTCAATAACGCTTTTTTTTACTATTGAAGAATTACTGAAAGCCAATAAAAATAATTGGTCCGAAGTTGCACTACAAAAATTGATGCAAGAAAAACAAATTGATTTTTACCCCGTTGATATAAAAGGAAATAAATGGTATGAAATTGATAATTTGGATGATTATTTTAGTGCAGTAAAAATGTTTGCTCCATTTGATATTTTTAAAAAGAAGAAAGCTTTTTTTGATTTAGATGGAACTGTATACCTTGGTAATAACATATTAAATGGTGCAGTAGCTTTTTTTAAACAACTTAAAGAAAATAATGTTCAGTACTATTTTCTATCTAACAATTCCTCTAAAGTAAAAACCGAGTATGTAAAACGCATAAACGGCATGGGTATAGAATGTGAAGAAGAAAATATCATTTTGCCTACAGATGCCCTTATTCAGCAACTGCAAAATGAAAAAGTGAGTGAAATACATTTGGTAGGCAATTCAAAACTTGCTACCTTTTTAAACTCACTTGGCATAAAGACAGAATCTAAAAATCCAGCTTATGTTATTGTAGCTTTTGACACTGAGGTTACTTATGATAAACTTCAGAAAGCATCTATTTTCATACAGCAGGGTGTTCCGTACATGGCAACTAATATAGATTTGGTCTGCCCTACAGATAAGGGTTATATACCTGATACAGGAGCTCTTTATCAATTACTGCAGACCACAACCGGCACTCCACCCAAAAAAGTATTTGGTAAGCCACTACCTTCTATGGTGGAGCAATACATAAATGATGTGGATATAAAAGATGTTGTAATAATGGGTGACAGAACATATACTGATATGCAATTGGCAATTGTTATCAATTGCGATTTTATACTCACTCTTAGCGGAGAAGCAAGTGTAACAGACCTACCTCATCTGAACTATGACAAATGTCTTGTAATAAATTCAATAGGCGATTTGGTAAAATAATATCACTAATCCCTAAAACGTAAAGTGCTGGATTAAATTAGTACCTTACAATATTTTGCTTGCCTAAAATTTACAATTGCAAATGCTATATAAACAAACAGTAAACCTGCCCATTATTTTTCAGTTAGATGAAGATAATATTGATAAAATAGGGTTTCATCTTAAACGTAATTTTCTTTACAAGCAATTCTTTACAAGATAATATCAAACAAAAAAAGTGATTAAGATTTCTACTTTAAGTAACTACAGTTTTTTTAATCATTATCTGCGATAGCTAACAAAATATTTTGCAATTAGTCTAAGCCTCTTACCAAAGTTATTTATAAAGAAAGTGAAAAAATTTAAAAATGTGTACGTTATAGGTGTTTTTGATTTATTTCACCGGGGTCATGTCGAATTATTGAAAAATTCGAGTTTATTAGGTGAAAATTTGATTGTAGCTATAAATGGCGATGATCTTGTAACGCATTACAAACGTAAGCCCATCTATTCCGAAACTGACAGATTAGAAATAGTAAAAGCATCAAAATATGTAAATCATGCATTTATTGTACATGATTATGACAACAAACCTTTTATTGAACAATATGAAATTGATGCTATAGTACACGGGGATGATTGGGAAAAAGAGAGCTATTTAAAACAAATTGCAGTGACAGATGAATATTTAAAGAGCCGAAATGTTGAATTAATCCTTTTACCATATACCAATGGTGTTAGTTCACGGGATCTGATAACAAAAATAAAGAACTCGTAAACTTTGATCAATGTTATATAAGCAGACAGTTAACCTTCCTATTATTTTTCAACTTGATGAAAATAATATTGACAAAATTAACTTTCATCTTAAGCGAAATTTCCTAATCTTCAAGAGGGTTGTAGTGCTATCGGGGGTTAATTTTTCTTCTCCTATTGCACAAAAAATGTGTGATGAAAATAAGTGGCAGCACATATCTATAGATGAAGATGCAAATTATGATCTGATAAACAGGTTGAAACAGGAAATTGTAAAAGAGCGCTATAACCTTATAATAGGCGTGGGGGGGGGTAACATAATTGATATTGGAAAGCGGATCAGTTTTTTAACCAATATTAATTTCATTGCGGCACCTACCATTATTTCAAACGATGGATTGATTTCCCCAATTTCAGTTATCCGTAATGCAGATGGGATAAGAGAAAGTATGCCTGGACAAATGCCGATGGGAATTGTAGTAGATCTAAATATAATAGCCCAATCTCCTGTTAAATATCTTAAAGCATCTGCGGGTGACATTCTTACTAACCTATCTGCTACAAATGATTGGGTATTGGCTTACGAGCATAATAGCGATAAAATAAACGATATTGCTTATCATATGAGTCGCAATTCTGCAGTCAATCTGATTTATTTTTCCAAGATTGATTTTGGGTATAAACCATTTATAAAACAAATAGTACAGGGTCAATTGTATTCGGGACTTGCAATGGCACTTGCAGGCGAAAGTCGTCCCTGTAGTGGGAGTGAGCACCTTATAAGCCATGCACTTGATTATATGAAACTTACAAGCGGTGTATTGCATGGTACACAGGTAGCTTCAATAAGCCTGTTTTCTTTGTTTCTTCAAAATAAACTAAATGAAGAAACAATTGCATACGCTAAAAGTGTAGATATCCCTTTTTGTTTTCATGAACTGGGAATTGAAATTAAAGAAAATCTAGCACTCATTTATCAGTTAAGCCAACGTATGCGGCCTGGTAGGTTTACAGTGTTGGATACTATAACAGAAGATGAATTTATAAGTAAATACAACGAATATTGTTTGTTTGTATCAGAACAAATACAGGACAAAACACAGATTATAAGCAAACCTGTGGCGACGGAAAAATAGCAAAACATGTTTGTAATTAAATCTAAAGAAAGAAAAAATTTACTTGCAAATGTAATTTCACTGTTTGTATTACAAGGTTCCAATTATATTATCCCATTACTATCTATTCCTTATCTTTTTAAAACACTAAATGTTGAAAAATTTGGGTTGGTTAATTTTTCTTTTGCTTTTATTCAATACTTTATTATTCTCACAGATTTCGGATACAACCTTTCTGCAACAAAATCTATTGCCGAACATAGAGATGACAGGTTGAAAACACAGCAAATATTTAATGCGGTATTTGGTTCAAAATTGTTATTGTTTTTTATAGGTTTAATAGTGCTTTCGGGCATCGTCTTCTTTGTGCCGGGTTTCTCTACTTATAAATCAGTATACTTTATTTCTTACGGTATGGTGTTGGGTAGCATTCTTTTTCCGGTTTGGTTTTTTCAGGGAATGGAAAAAATGAAGCTCATTACCTTTTTATCCATAAGTCTAAAATTGGTAGCCATTATTCCATTATTTTTTTTGGTTAAGTCAGCAGCGGATTATCTCTATGTACCTATATTTAATGCCATAGCATGGATAGCCTGTGGTCTTTTGAGTCTTTATGTAATAAAAAAGGACTTTGGAATAGTTCCGGGCAAATTTTCTTTTGCGCAAATAAAAGATTCTATTAAAGAAAGCAGCCCTTTCTTTTTATCCAGGGTGTCAGTATCGCTTTATACAACAAGTAATGTGTTTGCATTGGGTTTGTTTTCAGGTAATATTTCAGTTGGTTATTACAGTGCTGCAGAAAAATTATTTCAAGCTTTACAAAATGCATATTCTCCAATCAACAGTTCATTATATCCTTTCATGACCAAAACAAGGGACCTAAAACTGTATAAAAAAGTATTCTCTCTTGCAGTTATTTTCAATATTGTATTGATTTCTGGGTTACTTTTTTTCTCCCATGAAATCATTACATTATTTTATAAAAACGAGAGTATACAAGCGGAACAGGTTTTTCAGTTATTATTAATTGCATGTTTAGTTATTGTTCCATCAGTCATGCTCGGTTACCCTTTTTTAGCAGCATTGGGGCATAGTAATTACGCTAATAAAACTGTGATTGGGCCCTCTATAGTCCATTTGATTGCTTTGATAATTTTAATTGCAACAAATAACTTTAGTATCTACACCGTAGCTGCAATGGTTATTTTTACAGAATCTTTGGTACTTGTATCAAGGATGTACGGAGTTTTTCGATTTAAACTTTATAAAACACAGTAGAGTTAATTTAATGAGATTGCTGATCAATGTTTTTTTGATATTCAAACAGGCTTTTAGTTTTGTTGCCTATAGTGTTTCTTTTTTATTTCCCCGAAACAAAAAAGTATGGTTATACGGTAACCTTAAAGGCAGTTTTAGGGACAATTCAAAGTATCTATTTATTTACAACAGCACACATTTTACTGAGATAAATCACATCTGGATTAGTCAATCTAAAGATGTAGTGGAGACTATTAATAAAATTGGTTTTAAAGCTGTTTATAAGTTTTCGCCTTTAGCTTTTTGGTATGCTTTGTCTGCTAAAGTTTACATTTATAATTCTGCACCTACTGATACCGTGCATGGTTGCCTAAGAGGTAAAGCGTATTGCTTTAATCTATGGCATGGTATTCCTTTTAAGAAAATAGAATATGATATTAAAAAAGGAAGCTTTTATAAACGATTTTTTAACCCAATTGGCTTACAGCAAAAAATTGCTTCTTTTTTATTTGAGCCTAAATTGTTTAGAAATTCTGATGGGGTATTAGCCACATCAGAAAAACTCACAGGAATTTATTGTTCTGCCTTTAAGTTAACATCTGGGCAGGTATATATTGGACCTTATCCAAGAAACGAAATTTTTAAATTGTCTGAAAGTGAATTATCAGCATTCATAAATAAATATGAATCAACTGAATTTAAAAGTCTGATTGATATAATTGTGAGATTTAAAAGGGTAGTCATTTACATGCCTACTTTTAGAGATGATAATCCAAATTTTATGGACAATGCAATACCAGATTTTGAAAGGTTAGAACAGGTTTGTAAGCAAACAAATACTTTATTTTTAATAAAAGCGCATATACTTACAAAGTTCACTACCGATTTATCAAAGTTTGGGCATATTAAGCAAATAGATAGCAATATAGATGTGTATCCTTTACTACCCTATACAAATGCTTTAATTTCTGATTACTCCTCAATTATTTTTGACTATTCTCTGTTAAATAAAAAAATTATTTTTTATGCATTTGACAAAGAGGAGTATTTGTCAAAAAGCAGAGAAGCATATTTTGAGTATGATGATGTTTTCTCAAAAGATATTATCAAAGATTTTGAGGGTTTGTTGCATGACCTACAATATTTTGATAGTGAAAAAAAATATGAATACCCATTGCCCAAGTCTTTTCTTCAAAATAAACGGACAATGGGAGATATAGCCTTACACATAAAAGAGTCTATAAAATATCAATAGTTTTTCTTTTCTAAATAACAAATATCAATTGCTGATTTAGGTTTTGAGTACAAAAATATTATACGTTTTTAGTGGCGAACAATCATCGGGTGCCGAGATTGTAATAGAAGCCTTGATTGCTAAAAATTTGGAATGCGTCAATCCTCATTTGTTTATTTCTCCAGGACGTTTTGCACAAAAACTAATTGCCGAAAAAAAGCCTTATAATATTACATTGGTAAATGAATTGCGAAAACTGAACAGAAGCAAAAATGGTAAATTTCAGTTTTTTATAAAAGCATTAAAAAACTATTTAAGTATTTCTTTTAACGTTATTAAATACATAAGAAAACAGGAAATACAAATAGTTCATGCCAACACCATAGTACCAGCTTCTTATTTATTGCCAGCGGTTTTGTTTGCAAGAATATTTAACCCCTCTGTGCAATGGGTTTGGAGCGATCACGATATGGTTTATTTTCAAAAAATTGATCACTTACTTTCAAGCCTTTGTTGTAAATTATTTGATAAGACCTTGGTAGTATCTAAAGCCGTTAAATTAAAATATGGTAATAGCCCAAACGTAGAGATACTATACAATGGTATAGATACCAATAATTTTAAACCAGACCTGATTGCACGAGCCGAATTCAGAAAGCATTGGGGCGTGAAGGATACAACTATACTATTTGCAATTGCAGGAATAATTAGTCCTCGAAAAAGGCAGTTAGAATTGTTAAAGGCTTTCTGTAAAATTCAGGATCAAGGAATAGTCCTTCAACTCTTTTTAGCCGGTGATTTTGGACCCGATGATCTGGAATACAATCAAAATGTAAAACATTTATTAAGTATAAATCCTAATACAAAATACATTGGTCATATAGATAATATGGCTAGTTTTTACAACGGCTGTGATGTTATTGTAAACAATAGCTCTGCCAAAGGCAGTGAACCATTTGGTGCTACAATCTATGAAGCAATGAGTTGCGAAACATTGGTAATGGCTGCGGATACAGGTGGTTTGCCCGAGCTGGTAGATCATGAAAAAAATGGATTTTTATTTGAACCGGATAATGAAGAGGCATTGGTAAAAATGATTAAATATATAATAGATAACTACGCCTCCCAGACTTTGCTAAAAAAAGAAGCAAGAAAAAAGGTGGAGAAAAAGTTTGGTTTTGAAATAATTGTACGACAATACAATCAATTAATAGGATTGACAACCGTTACCAGCAAGAGGTTAAATGAAGAAGCTGCATAGCAGCATTATGCAATGGAAGTAAAACTACTAAATAGCACCTTAAAAAATATTTGTGAGTTTATTTTTAAGCTAATGATATTTCTTGCCGTTTACGATGGTATAAGATCCCGGACACCTCTTGCAGATTATATAACTGTATTTAAGGAAGTATGCACATTTTCACTACTGATCATTATTTTACTTACTTATGTTAGGTCTGTAAATAAAAACATACTTTATTATTCCAATATTTTTTTTATAATTTACCTTATTTCTCTCGGAACCTTTGTAATATTTTTTAATGATGTAAGCAGATCATTATTACCAATGTTTACCAGAAAGGAGTTGCCCACTCCTTATGCAATGCATTTCAAAAACATTGAATCCTTCATTGTAGTTTTTGTTTTAATTCATTACGAACAAATTACCGGACGAAAAATACAGGACCTGCTTAATTATTTTTTACACTTATGTGTGGGGTATGTACTTTTTACACTGGTAATTTATTTTAAGTTTCCTAATTCTACATTTTTTGAAACACCGTGGTATGGACGTATTTCTATAGGATATCCAACCTCGGATGGACAAATTTTATCTTTTGCATTAGCTTACATTGTGTTTAGTAATCTAATTATAAATAGGGTTCTAAAAGTTATTTTTATAGTAATACTGGTTATTGGTATTGTTATGAATGCTACAGCCACGGGTTTATTGTCTGTTGGTTTTATTCTTATTGTTTATATTCTCAACTTTTTCATTTCGGGAAAGGTCCTTTTTGTTTTCTCTGTTCGAAGCCTTTTCTATTTGTCAACCATAGTAATTATATTGTTTATAACTAAAATAGTAATAGAAGGTATAAATGATAAAATGGGGAATTATCCAACATTATTAGATACAAAAATTGGTTTTATTACCAATAAGATTTCAACTTCACTTTGGGGTGCAAACAGTGTTTCAACTGATATTGATATAGACTTTTCGGAAAAATTGAGAAGCAACCAAATCGAGCAGGCTTTTTATTTTAATAAGGATCTGGCAAGCCTGGCACTGGGTGGTCCTATTTCTTTAGGTACTTTAATAGAAAACGAAAATTATTTTCTTATAAGATCTTATGGATACATTGGTTTAATCTTATATTATTCTTGGCTCTTATTATTATTCTACGTGGCATTTCGCAACATAAAAAAAGAGTACGCACTGGTACTTATAGTTGCTATAGGAATATTGGTTATTACAAACTCTGCTATTGCAACAACTTATTTATACGGAGTAGCAGTCTCTTTCGGATTATTTGTAGCATATTATTATAATCGTAATTGCGATGAGGATACTCAAATAGATGAAAGCTACCAATAGCATTTGCAGTTTTTTAAGTGTTAATTATTTAGGGTAATTATAAATGCATGGTGATAATGAATGAACCCCAAAAAAATAAAATATTTTTTCCCAATCTAGATGGGTTAAGATTTTTTTCATTTTTTATTGTTTTTCTTACTCATGCTTTATCTACAGACAATCCTGAAATTATGCGGCTTAGCTGGTACAGACTTATTAAGCTAAGAATGTTTTCGGATGGTGAGTTGGGTGTAAGTTTCTTTTTTGTCCTTAGCGGATTTTTGATTTCTTATCTTTTGATAAAAGAAAAGGAACTTACCAACAAAATTGATGTGAGATCGTTTTACATTCGCAGGATTCTAAGAATATGGCCTTTGTACTATTTCGTAGTACTTTTTGGTTTCTTGATATTTCCGGTTTTAAAAGCCCACTTTGGGCAAGTGCCTCATGAAACTTCGGATCCTTTACTTTGCCTTACTTTTCTAAATAATTTTGATCGTATATACAATGGCGATGCTGATGCTTCTGTTATAACTATTATGTGGAGCGTAGCCATTGAGGAACAATTTTATCTGATTTGGCCTGTTCTTTTTTTTCTGATTCCTTCAAAAAATTATAGGTACGTTTTTATAGCGATAATGATGATATCCACATTGTTTCGTGTTTTTTACATTCATAAAACAAAAATCGATTATCATACCCTGGGGGTCATTTCTGATATGGCAATTGGGGGTTTGGGAGCATATCTGATTTTGAATAGTTCAAGTTTCTTCAATGGAATAAAAAATCTGTCAAAGAATACAATATTCATTTTGTATTTATCGGTAATTGCGTTAATCGTTTTTAAACAAGAAATTTTTGCTACTGCTACAATGCAAGTTCTCAAGAGATTAATAATGGCAGGTATTTTTATTATGGTCATACTGGAACAGAATTTTACTGAAAAGTCATTATTTAAAGTGGGAAATTGGAAAATTATTTCATGGCTTGGGAAATATACTTACGGTTTGTACTGTCTTCATGGTATTGCAGTATTGGCTACCATTACCATTTTAAAAAAATATTCATTGCTCAATGAAAGTTGGCAGATTTGGTTGTTGCAGTTACCAATTGCCTTGCTGTTAAGTATTCTCATCAGTTGGATTAGTTACACCTACTTTGAAAGTTGGTTTTTAAGACTAAAGTCAAAATTTGCTTACATCACCAAAGATTAATTCGACATTTATTAACTCATTTAAAGCGAATGAAAAGAAAGTGCATTTAAAGAGTTCCTTTTCTCATTTTCACTTATGAACCTCACCATAGATGCAAGACTCATAAATAGTTCAGGAATTGGAGTCTACCTGCAAAATGTTTTAAAAAGTGAAAGGCTAAAAAAGTACAACCTAAAACTTTTATACAAAGATGAAGAATTGAGTTTTTTTAAAAACATAGCTGCTTACGCAGAAATGATACCTTACAATGCGCCCCTTTATTCTATAAAGGAATTGTTGCAAACACCTGCTAAAACCAGAAATTCAGATATTTTCTGGTCGCCACATTTCAATGTGCCCATTGTGAACTTTGCTAAAAAACTAAAAGTTGTAACCATTCACGATGTGTTCCATTTAGCACATTACAATACGTTGAGCACAGGACAAAAATTGTATGCTAAGTATATGTATCAAAAAGCAGTACAATCATCGGATATAATCTTTACTGTATCCGAAACTTCAAAAATAGAAATAATTAAATACACTGGCGCAGCAGCAAACAAAATAAAGGTTGTGTATAATGGTATAGACTTTCAGCAGTTCAATACATTACTAGGTCAAGAGGCAAAGCAAAATGTTTTGAACAATTACAATATTAATTTCCCCTTTGTTTTGTTTGTTGGCAATGTAAAGCCTCATAAGAATTTACGAAATGCTTTATTGGGTTTTAAGGATTATTTGTTGAATGAAAAAACTACTGAAACCAAATTTGTAATAGTAGGACGGCGGGATGGATTTATAACAGGTGATCCCGAAATTAA
Source organism: Segetibacter sp. (assembly GCA_031423805.1). Lineage (GTDB taxonomy): Bacteria > Bacteroidota > Bacteroidia > Chitinophagales > Chitinophagaceae > Segetibacter. The sequence continues at coordinate 19,662 of JANPGE010000102.1, forward strand.
TATTATGGTGCAAGACCCTGTTTTGAAAGATAAAGTTCATTTTACAGGATGGGTGCAGCACGAAGATTTGCCGGCATTATATCAACAGGCTAAAGCATTTGTATTTCCATCGTTTTACGAGGGTTTTGGTTTTCCCCCATTAGAAGCAATGGCAGCCGGTTGTCCTGTTATATCAAGTAATACATCTTGTATGCCCGAAATATATGGAGATGCGGCATTGTATTTTAACCCAACAAATACAAATGAAATAGCAGAAGTACTTCACCGAATACTCAATGATGATGAGGTTAGAAACAATTTAATAGGTAAAGGTCTACAGCAATCAAAAAAATATAATTGGCAGGATAGTGTAAACAAGAAAATGAATTGGATTGAAGCCCACAATTCCTTATCTAAATACTAAATACTAATCTACAGGACATTAATTTGAAAATTGCAATCATACATGACGAATTGGTAAGAAAAGGTGGTGCTGAACAGGTTGCCTTAAGTTTTCACAGGGCATTTCCACAGGCACCAATTTTTACCTTAAGCTATAATGCTCAAAAAACCTATCCCGAGTTTGGTTCATGCAAAATAAAGACATCATGGTTTGGTTGGTTTATCAAAGATGAGAACAATCTGAAACGATTTTTTTTCCCTTTTGCTATTTGGGCTATGCGTAGCCTGGAACTTAAAGAATACGATGTCATTTTGCAATCAACTACACATTGTTCTAAATACATAAGGGTAAAACCGGGAGCCTTGGTTATTACTTATTGTCATACTCCCTTTAGATTGGTTTGGCGTGCAGATACCTACGAGGAGGTTGCAAATGCAGGGTGGCTTAAAAGAAAATTATACAATTGGGTAATTGGGATTTTAAGAAAAGTAGATCAGAAATCTGCAGAAAGAACAGATTGGTTTTTGACCAATTCAAGAGAGGTTGTTCCTAGAATTATTGACGCATATCATCCTTCAAAATCAGTTACAGTTATTAATCCACCAGTTAAATGCATAAACTTTTTTGTAGCTGAAAAGGTAGAAGAATATTATTTGATTGTCTCAAGATTTGAGCCATATAAAAAAGTGGATTTGGTTATAGAGGCATTTATTAAAATGCCGCATAGAAAATTGGTAATTGTAGGCAAGGGGTCTATGGAAAAAGAATTGAAAAAGAAGGCTGATCCAAATATTACTTTTCTCAATGGTTTGGATGCAGAACAATTAGCTGCATGTTATTCAAATTGCAAAGGGTTTATCTTCCCTCAATTAGAAGATTATGGAATTACACCTCTTGAGGCCAATGCATCAGGAAGGCCTGTGATTGCGTATGGGAAAGGGGGTGTTTTAGATACTATGTTACCCGTTGCTAATGGCAATAGTAAAAACGCCACGGCAGTATTCTTTGAAAAACAAACCGTGGAAAGTCTTACTGCTGCAATTGATTTTTTTGAAACATTAGAATTTGATGCTAACTTTATAAGGCATCATGCTGAACAATTCGACGAGGTTCATTTTGTTGAAAAAATAAGGGGTTTTGTTGCAGATAAATTTCAAGGTTTAGTGTAGAACCATTGTTAGACTTTGCTTAGGCATTTTCCGAATGAATTTTTTTTTTCTTACTTCTTGCTACTCAAATCTTGCTACTTACTATTTACTACTTACTACTAAATACTTAACACCCGATACTTCATACTCTCAAAAAAGCTTATTTTGCCTACAAATATCATCCAAAAGTTTATGTCTAATAAGATTGTGCTGTTGTTGATTTGTTTATTTTTTTCTTGTATAGCGTTTGCACAATTGCCTTCTCTTCCATCTAATTTATCCAACATTAGATCCTCGGATGTAACAGATGAACAGGTTACTCAAATAACCACATACATGCGCACAAATGGTGTCACAAGCCAACAGGCGTACGATTTGGTTATTCGCAGAGGAATGAACCAAAATGAGGCGTCTCAACTAAAAGAAAGGATAGAAAAAGAGTTAAATAGTAACGCAAATACAGGCGGAGGATTAAATAATCCACAATCTGATAATAACAATCAATCTTTAAGAAATTCAGATAATTTATATTTGGGAGATACATCTAATAAAACGATTCAGGTATTAAACCCCAAAAAGATATTTGGTCTGGAAATTTTTAACAATGGAGTATTAACCTTTGAACCAAATCTTAAAATTGCCACACCGGTCAATTACATAATTGGCCCGGACGATGAACTGAACATAAACATATTTGGTTATCAGGAAGCAAAATATAATCTTAGGGTTGGTGCAGAGGGTGATATTAATATTCCTTATGTAGGTGTCATGTATGTGTCGGGTCTTACAATAGAACAGGCTACTGCTAAAATTAAAAGTAAATTAGCTGCGGCCGGTTACAGCAATATCTCAACCGGATTAACCAAGTTAAGCGTAACATTAGGTCGTATCCGTAGTATTAAGGTAACCATTCTCGGTGAAGTAAAAAAGCCGGGAAGCTATACACTCCCATCTTTGGCCACAGCTTTTAATGCGCTTTATGTATCCGGTGGCCCTACAGAAATAGGAAGTATGCGTAACATACAGATTGTGAGAAATGGCAAAGTAATTGAACGCCTTGATATTTATGATTTTCTGGTAAAGGGTGATCAAAGAGATAATATTGTTTTAAGGGATCAGGATGTAATAAGGATACCATCCTATGATGTAAGGGTCTCTATAGAAGGACAAGTAAAAAGAACGGGCTTGTTTGAAATAAAACCCAACGAAACATTGAAAGACCTATTTGAATTTGCCGGAGGTTTTTCTGACAGTGCGTACACTGCAAGTATCACAGCATATAGAAATACAGATATTGACAAACAGATTATTGATATAGACCGCAAAGACTTTAGCACATATAAACCGATTCGTACCGAGTCATTTATTGTTAAAAGAATGGTTGGCAGATATGTAAACAGGGTAACTATTTCAGGTGCTGTATATCTTCCCGGCGATTATCAGTTTACTCCGGGTATGACGTTGAAAGATTTGATCAACAAGGCGCAAGGCTTAAAAGAAGATGTATTTAGCCCACGAGGATTAATTGTGCGCAACAAGCCCGACCTAACCCCTGAATATGTTTCTTTTAGTCCGGTAGATGTTATGGATGGTACAGGCAATCTTCCATTACAGTCTAACGATAAGGTTTCTGTCTCCTCAGTAAATGACGTAAAAGAAAATACTACCGTTACTATTTATGGTGAAATCAGATTTTCAGGAACATACCCTTATGTTTCGGGAATGACATTAAAAGACCTTATTCTGCTTGCAGGAGGATTTACAGATGCAGCTTTGCCTCAAAGGATTGAATTGGCAAGGAGGATAAAAAGCGATTCGTTTAATGTAAAAGATACACAGGTCTCTCAGGTGTTTGATATAACCGGAATAAAAGGGCTTGAGTCTCCTATAGCAGATATGCCATTAAGATCTTACGATGCAGTAGTTATTCGTAAAAACCCCGGATATCAGGCCCAGGTAAATGTATTGGTTACAGGTGAAGTAGCTTTTCCCGGTCCTTATGTATTAAAAACAAAAAATGAAAGGGTAAGTGATATTATAAAACGTGCAGGTGGCCTTACCCCACAGGCTTACAATCAGGGTGGTTATCTTACCAGAAGAAATAGCAGTAAGACTATTCTTAACGAACTGAATACCCAAAAGGTAAATAAAATACAAGAAACACTCAAAGACACTACAAATGGTGTAAGGCTTGAAGTAGAAAGAACAGTAGATCAGATTGCAATAGATCTTGGGACAATTTTGCAAAACCCGGGTGGCAAAAATGATTTAATCTTAGAGGAAGGTGATGTAATAACTATTCCAAAAGAAAAAATGGATGTTCGTATAAGTGGACAAGTGCTTTTCCCAACACGGGTGGTGTATGACGAAACCCTCAATTTAAAAGATTACCTGGGCCGGGCAGGTGGCACTGCCAACAATGCAAGGAGAGGAAAAATTTATGTATTGTATCCAAATGGTAATGCAGCCCGTACTAAACAATTTTTATTTTTCAGGACATTTCCAAATGTTACCGCTGGATCAGAGATTATTGTACCTAAGAAAAATGAAGTGGAAAGAAGAAGGTTGTCCACCGGAGAGGTTATAGGTATAGCAACTGCAATCACTTCGTTTGCGGGTGTATTATTAAGTTTGTTGCTTAATGCTGGAAAGTAAAGTATGTCGAATAATATTTTTATAGTTGATCTGATTATTGCTGCCAGAAAAGCAATTCAATATTTGTTTTCCAAATGGCTCATCATTTTCCTTTTTGGGTTTCTGGCCGGAGTGTGTGGCATATTATATGCCTGGCTAAAACCACCCAAATACACTGCTGAATTAATCTTTTCTTCAGAAAACGGAAGTGATAATGCACTTGGCGGATACGCCGGATTGGCAGCTCAGTTTGGTTTTGATTTAGGCGGTTCGGGTGGTGGTGCATTTCAGGGCGATAACCTTATGGAACTGCTCAAAAGCCAAACTATCTTAGAGCAAACTTTGTTGAGCGAAGCCCCCGGTTTTGGCAATAACAAACTAATGATTGACGCCTACCTTGACAATCATAAACTAAATAGGACCTGGAGCAAAGACACATTGCTGAGCAAAGTGCGTTTTACTAAAAACCCTTCTGCACCCAACCGTGCACGGGATAGTGTAATGAAAGCGGTGTGCAAAGGCATTTTGGAAACGCAGTTGTTTATTGACAAAAAAGACAAGAAGCTCAATTACATAGTTGTTGGAATGAAAGATGTGAATGAAGTCTATGCAAAAGATTTTGTAGAGCAACTTGTAAAAATTGCATCAAACTATTTCATAGAATACAAGAGTCAGAAAGCACGTAAAAATCTTCAATTGGTTACACGTCTTACTGATTCTGTAAAAGGATTATTGTATGGCAATATTGAAAACTATGCATCATCCAACGACTTAAATGTAAACCCACTTAGGCAGGTATTAAGAACAGGAAGTCAAAAAATACAGGTAAACGCACAAGCTAATACTGCATTATATACTGAACTATTGAAGCAACTTGGATTGGCACAACTGACTGTGCAAAAAGAAACACCTCTTATTCAAATTATAGACAGGCCCATGCTGCCGCTAAAAAAGGAAAAGCCCGGAAGGTTATTTACAGGAATCATTTTTGCTTTTGTGGGTGGGGTTCTTACTGCAGGTTTTCTTCTTTTAAAACGCTGGATTAAGCAGGAATTTGCGTCTAACACAAAATGGGATGCCTAAATACAACATTAAAGAATCTAAAGCATTTAATTTAGATTAGTTTATTTTCTCCGTGTGCTTAGTGTGATTTTTTCTTTGTGCCCTCTGTGGTTCAAAAAACATACTTACTGTAGGACATTAAAGGGG
>JANPGE010000103.1:0-9860 GCA_031423805.1 Segetibacter sp.
AACAAATGATTTTCAGCAAGTTGCATTTTTATTTCTCAACAAAAAATCAAATCGTCTTAGGTGATTAATCGTTGCAAACTCAATATTGACAATACTTTCAAAGAACTAAGGGTGATAACAACGCAACGCTAATGAAATTATTATTAAAAAATAAAACCTATAAGTATTAAAAACCAATAGTTTTACCACCAAAATTTTAAATAAAAAAACATGAGAATAAAAAATCTACCACACTTACTTTCAGCACTTTTTGTACTTATAGGACTTCTAAACTCCACAGACTCCCAAGCACAAAATATTGTAATATCATCCAATCCCAATACATCACAAAATATTGTGACTGGCAACAGTAGTTATCATGTAAGCGAAAGCATTTATCTTGATAGTGAAATAGGAAGCTCAAACTTTGTAACAGCAAACCAACCACTAAACTATATTGCCATAAATGTTTTAACGAGTGGCCTTCCCATTCTTTATGGCAAATTTGCTATTTACCTGAAAAATGTACCTGCTACAACCACAACCTTTACTACGAGTAGTTATGACAAAACAGGTTATACCAAGGTATACGGTGACTCCAGGTATATTACTAATTCCCAATGGCAGGCCTTTCCCTTGCTAACCCCATTCGTTCGTACACCCGGTACTAATTTAGCCGTGATGTTTGAAAGGCTGGATGGCGTTGCACGAACCTCGCCAATCACTTTTGTTGCTTCTACCGGCAATTCAAACTCCATCTCTGCTACAACAGCACGGCATTGGAATAGTGTTGATTCTCCGTTAGCTGGCATTTCATACTTAAGTGCATCCGCTTATCGACCTAATATTCAGTTTGCATTCATCCCAACAAATGATGTAGCGGTTAAGGAAATTCTATTGCCCCCCTCCTCCTGCTTTTCAACGCCTCAAAAGGTGCGGGTAGTGATATCCAATGTTGGCACATCTACACCAATAACGCAGGGTAATGCAACCGTTAAATTAACCGTATTTGGGCCTAATGGCTCAATACAAAATCTTACCAACACCCATTGGATTGACCCGGGATTCACGGATACCATAGATTTCCCAACAGTCAATCTTTCTGCTATTGGGTATAATCCTGTAAGAGCACGTGTTTTTTTCAACGGCGACCAAAACGTGGCCAACGATTCCCTCACCTCTTCCAATTTTACAACACCTTTTACAAATACGTTCCCGGTTATAGAAACGGCGGAGAACGTGCCTTCTGACCATATTGCATATATCAAAGTTTTATCAGGATCAGGTTCTTATACATGGAGAAAGCAAACAGGAAAAATAAAAAACCCTGAACTAACAGATTCTCTAGCTCCTCATAGCGGAAATAAATTCTTTTACTTCAATGCCTATGAAATAAACGGTTCAGATGAAATTTTACATTCAGAATGCCTGAACCTACCCGCAGCAGGACCCAACGGAAACCAATACTATGTATCGTTTTGGATGAGTCATGACACCAGCTATTCTTCAGGACCATATATTTTTTATGATAGTTTATATTTGGTAATTTCTACCGACAAGGCGAAGACCTGGACAAGGCTTGCTGGGTATAGAAGAAATAATCCAAATTTTACAGTTCCCGGATGGCAAAACCACCAATATGATTTGCCGAACTATGCAGGTCAAAGCATACAATTAGGATTTGAAGGAGTAAGTAAATTTGGCAATATAATTGGTCTTGACGACATTAACATTGTGGCCGAAAGTTCACTACCGGTAAAGCTTATCAGCTTTGCAGGTGAGCGCACAGGTGCAGTTAACAGGCTTTTCTGGACAACAGCTTCTGAAACAAACAACAAAGGTTTTGAACTACAACGCAGTATTGATGGAACTAACTTTTCTGCCCTGTCTTTTGTAGCAACAAAAAGTGACAATGGCAACAGCAACACTCAACTTAACTATGATTTTACTGATAACACTCCTTTCGCTACAACCAACTATTATCGTTTAAAACAAACCGACAAAGACGGCAAATTTATTTACAGCAATGTGGTTTTACTGAAAGGTGGACGGAATAATGGAGCATTAACTATAAGTTCTCTTTATCCCAATCCTGCAGTTAACAATCTTAAGCTGGCAATTGCGTCACCTACCAATAGTAAAGTAACCATGGTGATAACAGACCTTGCCGGCAAAATTGTTTTGCAGCAACCGGCAACATTGACAATTGGCGATAATACACTGAACGTGGATATTAAACAATTGTCCAAAGGTGCATACAGCATAAAAGTTTTGTGTGCCGATGGATGCAACAGCGCCGCTGTACGATTCATAAAATAATCATCAACACAAAGCTCTAACACAAACCGCTCAAACTTTATTTGAGCGGTTTAATATAACAGTTAAAAAAAACTGATACACCGGAAGCGATTTAGATTGTACAACTGATATCATGCAGCATATAATCTTTTGCTTCCGGTTTTTTTATGTACCATAAAAAACATCATTGTGAAAACGCTAAAAATTAACACCAACTAAATAAACATAAATGAATTTGCTGAACAGGTCAGCTCTCATTATCGTGGAAAATACGCCGTTACTGACAACAATAAAAACGAGATCACTATTGCTGAATCAACAACAATTGGATGCAGGATTATATTGACAAAAAAGAAGCTTTTGGTAAATGGAGCTTTTCCTACCGTCGGAGCTCAAATAGTAGCAGTTACAATTCTTTTATTAGGTGGTATTATCATTCCAATGACGATTTATATGGTTGCATACAAAAAGAAATTTGTTGCCATTGAAAACGAAGTAAGTCAGTATTTAAAAGCTGAATTTTCGATTGATAAAATATAACAATTCACAGTATGGTTATGAGCTCAATTGAATTTAGGGTCAAAACTTCAGCATATTCAAAATGTAGGCAAATAGATTTGTTTGGAGAAAAATTCTATTGTTTCCCCGTCATTTGCTCTTTTATAAATTGTACCTATATGAAATTTCAAAAGCTCTTTTTCGATAATCTCCTTCGGGAAAGCTTGCCACGTTGATTTCATAATACAGTGCCAGCCGACTATTGCCCATTTGAAAAGACACCTCAGGTACAAGTGCATCATAGGCACGATAGCCAATGCCAAACCCTAATGCATTGTTCGTGCTATCATTAAAATGTCGAATAAAACGCACCCCTATAAATTGTTCGTTGAGACCAGTCTGCCAGGAAGCATTTCCGTAACCACAGATATCTATTGAACTACTAATAGCAGCCTTGTACCCAAACTGTACGCCATTGGTAGAGGGTAAACGGGTTGTCCTACCCCACTCCGTATATGGATGATTAAAATTTTTGATAGAGCCTCCAACATACCACTCCTTTTCCGCCCCGGTATGGAATAAAGCAACACCAACACCTGCAGTAATATACCCAAAATTCAACCCTGTTGCATTTGGATCCATAATCATAGACCAGTTTAATGCCCCGTTTTTATCAAACTTTTCAGGAAAATAATACGCAGTTCCATTACCAATACGATTAAGGGAATAGTTTCCCTGAATGCCCATAGCAAAATAGGTATTATTATCATTCAGCGGCATTGCATATGATAATGTCATCATAGCTGTTGAGGCAACCATAAACGCATTACTTGAGTTGTCTGTACTAATACCAGCAGCCAGGTTCATAAAAGGGATATTATCAAGATCATCTGCATCATTGCTAACCAGAGGAAGTTCAATAGTAAGTATTTTACTGGTATAAGATATAATATTGCGGTAGCGAACACTACGTATGCTTATATGAGTCAATGGAACTTTATTTACTTTCAAAGCCGGATTATACCAGATACTCACATCCTGCACACCTGCAAAGTGTGGACATTGACCTGCTGCAAAAGCTGTAGTCAGGAGCATTCCTGTAAAAATTGAAAATCGGGGAAGTATTTTTTGCATAATTACTGACTTGCACTTATAAATTTGTTCGTATTTATAATTTTTGTAAAACTCTAGTCAGTAATAATTTTTAAAAGTTGTTAGTTGTAAATGTATAAAAAAATGGGTCTACTACAAATGAGCTTATGTTTATAACAGGTAATAGACTTAGGTCATTCCTTAAATGCTGCCTAGGTTATTTAAAATTCGTAAGAAAGGTATTATACCCGTAAGTTATTGGACTCCTAACAGAAGCTATGGGTGACTTAATTTCCGACCGAGTGGGTTAATCATATCAGGAGATTGCATTGCTTGCAATTCATTTTCACCTACAACTTTCATATGTGTATTTAATCGGCCTTGGCAAAATTTAAAGCTCCTAATCAAACTGTAAATACTTTTTTTAATTAAAATTTTGACTAAACTTCTCCCTATAAAATTTATCATCTGTAACTAAAATATTTTCAAATTCAAATTTTTTGTACAGCCTATCTTTTCCAAAAATCTTCCGCATGGAGTTTTATAAGTTTTCCACAAAATTTTGAATGATGTATTTGTACCTACAAATAAAAGCACTGCACCTTTCCAAATTATCCAATTGTGAAACAAAGCGCCAAATTATTTTTTTGCAAAAAAATACATTTTATGGATTTGGCTGTTACTAAATTGTTTAATAAAAGGTGTTACATTAAGTTGTATTACCTCTTATTAATTCATAAAACGTAATAAAAAACAAAGATTAATCTATCATCTCACCATTGCCGCGGCCTTCATTTGTCTTGAAACATCGTGGCCTACATAGCGTTCAATTATTTTTTCAACTAAATATATAACCGGGGTTAGTATAATAGCCATTAATGCTTTGTAAGAATAACCTAACAACGCAATACTGATAACCTGTGGCCAACTCCACCCCTTCCCTATTTTGAAAGCGATAAAAATGACGACGAAGCTGTCCACTAATTGCGACACAAGTGTGCTACCGGTTGCCCTAAGCCACACTTGTTTTTCGCCGGTCATTCTTTTTATTTTATGGAAAATGGTTACGTCAACCAACTGACTGACGAGAAAGGCTGTAATGCTGCCAAGAATAATCCACATACCCTGACCGAAGATGGAATTGAATGCATCATTCATATTGGGTACATGGTTTTCTGCACCACTGCTTATATAAAAATCGGCAGGCGGCATACTCATGGCAATGTAGAATACAATAAACCCGTAAGAAATAAGTGAAACAGCAATCCATGAAATACGGCGCACCGCTTTGGGGCCATAATATTCGTTTACAATATCAGTCATTATAAACTCTAAAGGCCAAAGCAATACACCACAAGTCAGATTGAATGACAGGCCTTTCTCGCCAAACAGTGTTAGATTGGCCGGTGCAATGCCAATTAATTTTTCAAGTGAAAATATTTTGCCGCCGATGCACTCGGCTATAAGTGCATTGGCTACAAAAAAGGCCGCCATGAATATAAAAAGCTTGGTCGGTTTGTCTTTTACTATGTTGAGTATCATAAGGGTCTAAAATTAGTTTTGTATAATGAAAAAGCGGAAAATTTGTTTGGTTTTATGAAATAAGTTATAAATGAGTTATTAGTCGAAAATATTTATTTGAATTAAACAAATATCGCGTTAACAAAACATGCAAAAAATCCAAATAGCAGCAAAAAATCCAGACGTGTGACCCCGCATAAATGACGCAGCACAAAAACAAAATAGTGATTTATGGTTGGGGGGTGGGGGTGATTCTACGAGGATATAGTTATTTTTGGTTATTGCCTTTAGCAATATAGCGGTCGTAGAAACGGCTTGTACCTTTTGCATCTAATCTCCCGACAATTACTTCTACTGAACTCTTGCTTATGTCAATGTCAGGTCGTAAATGGATATGCTCTCTTGCTCCAATTGGAAGATCAGTTTTATCTTCTTGGCTTAAGTCCGCTATTCTTGTCAATAGTGTTGCAAAAGATTTTAGTCCCTGCGGGTCGCCGTGAATTAAGATGTTTTGCCATTTTACTATTTCACCTTCAAATTCATCTTCATTATTTGCAACAAATATTTCGAGATGTCCGGATATTTCTGTTTTATACTTTTTCATTTGAGAAGATTATTACAGCGTTGAAGGTTTTATGAATTGTGTCAATTGCCAACCGTCCGTTACAATTAAGCACAAGAGCAAAATAGTGATTTATGGTTGAATGATGGGGGGTGGGTGTGGTTGAGTCAAATAAAGCAGAGCCATTAGTCCAAAGAACATCAGATAAAAAATTGCAAGCAAAGCGTTTGCTATCTTAAGACGCTTTATGTGCCGTTCTTCAACTTTTCTAAAGAAAAAAGGAAAAAATGTTTCAAATGAATACCAACAAAGAAAGAATCTGATAACTACACTGCGGCCTTCCTTTGCATCAATCCGCATCAGAATAAAGCATCTCACAATTACACAGGAGAACATTAATAACCCATAGTTCTTTACCGCCGAGTCAATATCCATAATTAAAGCTTACTTTTTGGTCAGGTGTTTTCAAGGTTGCGCCTAAAGTTTAAATGCTTAAAAATTGTGTCAATTGCCACCCGTCCGTTACAATTTAGCACAGCAGCAAAATAGCAATTTATAGTTGAATGTTTACATTTCATCACCAATTTTTTTGCAGCTTGACTTTCACATTGTGGGTACAAATGGTGGAAAAAGCTGAATAAAGCTATACAGTAAAAGAGTGCGACCCCGCAAGATTGACGGGGCAGGCAGCCAATGAAGCCAACACAGGGTACAAATGTTTGTTCCCAAAAAATCTACTGCGGAGAAAAAATACGATAAAATACCTGGAAGAAAAGACAGCAGAAATTAAAAATCAACAGCCATTTGGGCATGGGAAAATAGATTTTCCTGCTGCGTAAAATGATGGTGGCTGCCGCGAAAAACATGTTGGCTACAACCGATAATATCCAACCCTGAATAATGACAAATTCACGCAGCCCTTCGGGAACGGTGAAGTGGGTGTGGCGCATTAATAATGCGATAACGAAGAAGATATTGAAGATAAACGTAACTCTGCCGAGAAATAATACCCACCGCATTAAATATTTTCGTCTAAAATAGTATTATTTTGCCAACTGCATTTAAAACATACTCATGAAGAATTTTGACTGGAAAAAACTGTTGCCACATATTATTGCTATTGCAATATTCCTGGTTGTAGCCCTTGTTTATTGCAAACCTGCCCTGGAAGGTAAGGTGCTGCAACAGCATGATATTACCCAATGGAGGGCAATGGCTAATGATGTATATAAAGTAAAGGAAAAAACAGGCGAAGCACCGCTGTGGACCAACAGCATGTTTAGTGGCATGCCGGGCTATATGATTGCAGGCAACACCAACAACCACGTTCCTTACTATTTTGCATCGGTTATTTCTTTGTTTTTGGGAAAGCCGTTTCAGTTTTTCTTTTTGGCGTGTATTTGCTTCTACTTTTTGAGCCAGGTTTTGCGGGTCAATAGTTGGGTGGGTGTCATTGGTTCGCTGGCTTATGCTTATGCAACTTACAACCCAATTATAATAGTAGCCGGGCATGATACCAAGATGATGTCCATTGCGCTGATACCGGGTTTTATAGCATCGCTCATTTTGATTTATGACCGGCGATATTGGTGGGGAGCGGCCATGACGGCGTTTTTTACCGGTTCGTTGATTAGTCAGAACCACTATCAGATTGTGTATTACAGTGTCATCATAGCAGCGTTTATGACGTTGGGTTATGTATTTGTCTGGATAAAAAACAAGGATTTCAAACACATGATTGTTGCAGGTGCAATTGCATTGGCAGCAGGGTTGGTAGGCACTTTGAGCAATGCAGTTGTGTTGTTTACCAACTACGAATATACACAGTCCACCATCCGCGGTGGTAGTGAATTGGCTGACGCTAAAAGTAATATTGGGAAAACGGGTCTTGGACAAGACTATGCATTTAGTTATAGCATGTTTAAAAGCGAACCGTTTGTAATGCTCATTCCCCGCATGTTTGGCGGCGGTAGTGGTGTTATGAAAATAGAACAGGAGAAATCCAAAGCTGTAGAAGCGTTGCAAAATATGCCAAAGGAATTGGCGCAGCAGGTACAAAGCAACCTAAGTTTTTATTGGGGTGGCATTGGTGGCACATCAGGACCGCCTTATGCGGGTGCTATTATTTGCTTTCTTGCCATTATGGGATTTGTAGTATTGGATGGCAAGCATAAGTGGTGGATTCTTGCAGCCATGATTTTATCAATCGTTATGAGTTGGGGCGGATTCTTCCCTGATTTCAATGGCTTTTTGTTGAAGCATTTGCCAATGTACAATAAGTTCAGGGCACCGAGCATGATTATCGTTATCCCTACTTTCCTGCTTTGTATGATTGCTATTTTGGCTTTGCAAAAAGTGTTGTTTGGTATGGAAGACAAGGCCGTTTTGCAAAAGCAACTGAAGAATACATTGTTCATTACAGGTGGTGTGTTTGCAATTTTATTCCTGTTGTATTTCAACTTTGATTACAGAAGCGAAAGCGACACAAGATTGCTGGAGCAGGTTTCTAAAATACCTGATGCAGCACAAAAAGCACAGATTGAAGCGCCAATAAAATCATTTGTAAATGGTCTGCGTGAAGATCGTCAGCATTTGTTTTTAATGGACATTTTCCGTTCGCTGTTTTATATCATTATTGCAGTAATAGCCATAGTCCTTTACCAAAGAAGAATTTTGAAACCAATGTATGCGTTAGCTATTGTGGGCATTTTTTCTTTTGTAGATGTAATGGCCATTGATACCAACTACCTGAAAAGCGAAAACTACCAGGACAAAGAGGAGAATGAAGCATCGTATAATCCGACTCCTGCTGATCAGGCAATTTTGAAAGATACTTCATTCTACAGGGTACTTGACCTTAGTCAGGGTGGAATACAAGCGGCTTTCAATGCAGGTGCTTTGACTGCTTATCACCACCGGAGTATTGGCGGCTACCACCCTGCCAAGTTGAGCATTTACCAGGATTTGGTAGAAAAACAATTGTATAAATATCCCAACAACCAAAACGTATTGGACATGCTAAATACCAAGTACGTGATTGAAAATTCGAATGCTACTTCAGTGGCGGAAAGGCCAACCAATCTTGGTCCGGTATGGTTTGTAAAAGGACTCAGGTTTACCAACAGTGCACAGGAGGAAATGGCTGCGTTAGACAACCTGAACACCCGTGATAGTGTAGTATCAGATAAGTCTTTCTCCAATGTACTTAAAGGAAGTTTTGCTTCTGATAGTTCAGCTTCTATCAGGTTGGTGAATAACGACCACGATATAGTAACCTATGCTTCTAAAACATCAGCAGAGCAAATGGCAGTTTTTAGCGAAGTTTATTACGACAAAGGCTGGAACGCTTATGTAGATGGCAAACAAGTACCTTATGCCAAAGTGAACTATGTGCTACGAGGCATGATGGTTCCGGCTGGTGAACACACGATTATGTTTAAGTTTGAACCAAAAAGCCATTCAATGGGATGGACGATTACTACAATCTGTTCGGTGCTAATGTTGTTGTTGCTGGGAGCGGCAATTGTGGTGGGTTTGAGGAAGAAAAAAGAAGTTGTTATTTCAAAATAAGGGAAAACCATTTCAGAATTTTCTAACCAAAAAGAACACAAAGTTTTTCACAAAGGGCACAAAGATTAAGTTAGGTTCTTTCTCCTTTGTGTTCTCTGTGGGTATCTCCTCTGTTATCTCTGTGGTTGAAAAAATTCGCTAAAATAAACTTATTCAAAGTGCCTGTTGTAAGTGTAATTATGCCGGTTTACAATGCTGCAAAATACCTGCAAAAGGCCATTGATTCCATACTGCATCAAACACTTTCGGATTTTGAACTGATCATCGTAAATGACTGTTCAACTGACAACAGTGAAGCTATCATCAAAGGATATAGTGACCCGAGAATAAAGTACATCAT
>JANPGE010000104.1:0-21522 GCA_031423805.1 Segetibacter sp.
CAAAGAACTAAAAATATATAAAGTGTAACCTATGTTATGCTACAATAGTGAGCCTTAACCGCCCTTAAGGGCAACCATAAAATTCGGTTGTTCTTAACGGTAAGCGAAAAGTGTAACCTATGTACTGCTATACGACATTTAAACATTAGATGATAAACACTAAACTCTAAACCAAAAATCCCTACCTTTATACAAGCCCAAAACATTTTAAACTACTTGCTCATGGAAACTATTCTTGGCGCCGGTAATGGCATTGTAAATTATCTGTTGGTATTGTTCATTTATTTTTTATTCTTTCTTTTTATCAAATATCCCAAGCCTGTTGTTGAACTCAATTATCGCGGTAATTTTTACTTCCTTGCTATTGTTTGGTTTATACTCATGTTCACAGGCAACTACTTTTTTCACTTACTCGGGTTAATGAGTTTTCTGCCGTGGCTCAATAACTTTATACATTCCGCTATATGGATTGGGTTGTGTCTCACCTGGTTATATTATAGCAGCTACAAACGCCCAATGCTGGAGCAATTCATCTTTTTTGCCTTCACAAGTTTTATTGTAAAAATGGCAGAACACATGCTGCTCGGCAGTTGGAGTATGGATGCCTATTTTGGTATCAATCATCCCTTGGCCTATCTTATTGCTATGAGTTTAGTTGATGGTTTTTATCCTATTATTTCAAAATTTCTTTTGCAATGGATGGCTAAGCTTGGAAAATTTGGGGTGTATGCTGCGGAGGAGTAGCCTATTTATTGTACTTTCGGGTCATCCAAAATAAGCTATGCTCAAATATCTATTTTTTACTACGATCTTCCTATGTACCCGAATACTTGCAAGTGGACAATATTATTTCTACGATGATAAATACATGGACAATGACATCTTGTTTGAGGCCGGAATAACAACAGGAATGATGATGGGGGTAACTGATGTGGGTCAGAAAAAAGGAAGTGCCCTTTCTTTTGGATATTATGATTGGAAATCTCTAAAACCCAATGTTGGTCTCTATGGTGCAGTAATGTATAAAAGTATTGTTGAGGGTAGGGTTCAACTAAACAGAGGGAGTATTGCAGGCACCGATGCGAACAGTAACACTAACTCGTTAAAAAACAGAAATTTAAGTTACAGCAGCAGTATTACCGAATTGTCACTTACAGGTTCTTTTCATCCGGTTATGCTGTTGGACCTTGAGTACCTTCCTGCTATTTCGCCTTATATAACTGCAGGAGTTGGTATATTTTCATTTAATCCTTCTACAGTTTATAAAGGAGAGACAATAAAGCTTCGCAGAATGAATACCGAAGGGCAAAACAGTGCTGAATTTCCTGCAAGAAAGCAGTATAGTATGCGGGCTATTTCTATGCCGTTGGGTGGAGGACTAAAGTATGAACTAAGCGGCATTTATAACATTAGAATAGAAGCCATTTATAGGCTGACAACCGGTGATTATCTGGATGATGTAAGCCTTACCTATCCAAAACAAACAACCTTTGACGATCCAACTCAAAGAATACTCTCACATCGTTATTTAGAACTAAATCCTCGTGCAAGAGACCGCAAAGGAGCAAGAAGAGGAACTGGAACCTCCAACGATAGATTTTTTTCCTTCAATGTAAACTTTGGCTATGTCATAGGCCGGGAAAAAAGGAAAATGGGCAGGACGAGGTGATTTGGGATATCTGATGTATGATGTCTGATTTGAGATGTCTGATGTCTGTTGGCTGATGTCTGATGGCTGATGTCTGATGTCTGATGTTTGATTTGGGATGTTTGATTTTGGATTTGGGATGTCTGATTTAGGATTTCGTTATTCAATTTTCCCCAAAACAGTTTTGATTTATTCTTTAAAGCCCGAAGGGCTTTTATTTGAATAGCCGTTGGTGAAACCAACGGAAAATTCAACAATACATTTATACAACCCTTACGGGGTTGAACAATGCACATCCTTCATTATCTACAATTGCAACTACGGCTTCGAAATAGCTTTCAATTGACTTTCTTTTCCGCCTTTGCAGGGTGTGTCCCAAATGAAAGGAATGAGTATAATACCAATGTGATTTTCAAAATATGCCAATATTTTGAAAATCTTACAGTGGTTTATACCGATGAAATCAAACAAATAGTCAAATGAGGCGAAGCTGAATTGGACTATATTGTTTGTCCAATCGGTATAATTCTTTTTTAGCCTTTATTGGTGTTGCAAATTTTACCCTTCAACGGTGATAAACAGGCCTGCTTTTCATGTTGTATTGAAGTTAGCCTCGCAAAACTTCAAGCCAAAGAAACATTTAGGCCAACCTGAAGCCGGGTTTTTGAACAAGCCTTATTTTACAGGAAAATCATTTTAATGATTAGGTTGTTGAAACTATTGGCGAATATCAAATCAATAAATTATACAAGAAAAATAAAGCTCCGTTTCGGTAAACTATTTTCTGAGCATCCTGTTACAGTAAAAAACTTAAAACATGATAAGGAAGACATTTTCGTTGATGGCTGTAACATTAACTACAGCAATTATTATGACCTCATGCGGTGGCAGTGAGCAAACTGCAGAAGCTAAAATAGATACTACAGCACCTGCGGTAACTAACACTGATACTGTAGCTGCAACTGCAACTACTCCTGCAACTGTTGTTGACATTGCTGTTGGTTCTGCAGACCATACAACTTTAGTGGCTGCTGTAAAAGCCGCAGGTTTGGTTGAAACATTGAGTGGAGCAGGTCCATTTACAGTTTTCGCTCCAACAAATGCTGCATTTGAAAAGCTGCCTAAAGGAACTGTTGAAAGTTTATTAACTCCTGAAAAAAAGGCTGATTTAACTGGCATTCTTACTTACCACGTGGTAGCAGGAAGTGTTAAAGCCGCTGATTTAACAGATGGTCAAATGGTAAAAACAATAAATGGTAAAGAATTAAAAGTAACCATTAAAGATGGTAAAGTAATGATTGGCGGTGCAAATGTAGTAGCTGCTGATTTAGTTGCAGGAAACGGTGTAGTTCACGTAATTGATGCAGTGTTATTACCTAAGTAGTAAATTTCTTTTTTCTTTTTAAAAAGTTGTTTCCTAAAACCGGGAAGCAACTTTTTTTTATAAACAAATGAATAGACTTCAGGAAAAATGAATAAAAAATTTGAAATACTTTATCAGAAACTACTTTCTGAAGAAACCAAAAAAAGAAGTGAAGCAATTATACTGATCATTGCTATTGCAAGTTTCATTATTCATCTTGCAATCATATACCTGGTAGATTTTGGTTTTATTTCTTTGAATGCACCATCAGAATTACTGAAAAATCCAATAGCGGCCATCTATACACCCTTTTCATTTATTCTTGTGTATGAAGTTTATCTACTTACATATTATCTCCCCAAATCTATTACTACCTACATTAGTAAGCAGTATGAAATTATAACCCTTATTATTATCAGGCGGCTGTTTAAAGACCTTTCATCTTTGTCATTATCAGATGATTGGTTTAAAATAAAATATGATTTGCAGTTTACTTATGATATCATAGCATCAATACTGCTTTTCTTTCTTATTTACCTTTTCTTAAAGCAGCGAAAAAAAGCAATCTTAATAGGCGAGAAAAATGAACCAAACAATGAAGGAATTGCAAGGTTTATAAAATTAAAAAAAGTATTGGCAACCTTTTTAGTACTCGTTATTATTTTTGTAGCTATCTATTCATTTCAGCATTGGCAATTTGGCGTCATTAATTCAACTGCAAAAACTAATGTTTCTTTTAAAAATATTAATAATATCTTTTTCGAACAGTTTTTCACCATCTTAATAATTGTTGATGTAATTCTGTTATTATTTTCATTTTTTCATACCGATAAATTTCACAAGGTTATTAGAAATTCGGGGTTCATCATTTCTACCATCTTAATTCGGCTATCGTTTTCAGTAAGCGGACTTTTAAATACTTTGCTTATAGTTTCAGCTATTATTTTTGGGCTTTTGATCCTCATTATTCACAATAAATTTGAGGAGTATTTCAAATTAGAGAAGGACGGGGAATAAACCATGCACAACTTTGAAATTTCATGAAACCAAGGTCTCCCGCTCTTCAGTCGGGAGGCTTGCTTTTCATGTTGTATTTAAGTTATACCATTTTGAATTATAAATAGTCCAATCTTGTTTTGGTATAATGCCGATGTGATAGCCGTTTAGGCCAATGCAATTGGACTATTACGGATATCCAATCGGTATTACGTTTTGCTCAAACTTTCAAGCAATTAGAACACTTATGCTAGCTGTCTCTTTTTTGTTTAAGAAACATTTATTGTGAACAAAAACAGAGCCTATCCCAGACCGAAGATTTGCAGGTGAAGTACACCTGCCAGAAAAAAAATCGGAATATTTTGCGAATAGAAGAGACTTTAAATTTTTGAAAGGCCGATTAAATTCCCGCATCACAGTTGCAGTTGATATTTTAATCCCGGTTTATCGGGAACACCCTGCCTTTAGATTTGCATTGAGGATTTATCAATAAGTATTACTACTATTATTATTTTTCTTTTTGTTACTTTTTCTTTGTGAAAAAATACAAAAAATGTGGATAATCTACATTCTTGATTGCAATGGGTACACCAGAACACCTGCAAGGCTTTTATGCCTAAACGTTGATTAAGACCCGTTGCAATTTTTACAGATGGCTTCAGATTTAAATTTGCAACACCAAAATGGGCGAGATTTTTCTCCAAAACAGTTTTTATTTATTCTATAAAGCCCGAAGGGCTTTCATTTGAATAGCCGTTGGAGAAAACCAACGGAAAATGTAACAAAACATTTATACAACCCTTACGGGGTTGAACAATGCATATCCTTTTTTGCCCGCTTGGGTCTCTTCAAAGGACCCTGCGCTGTTTACAAAAATTGCAATTGATAACTAAGTTAAGTCCTTTAGCTTAGCCGGGGTCTCTTGGCTTGCACACAAGGCCAGGAAAGAAGACACCCGCAGGACAAGTCAATAAAAAAGCAAGAATTTTATTTCAGAAAAAAATTAATCAACTACGCCAAAACTTTGACCCGTACCGAAATTGGAAATACTGCTTTTTCCGCTTCCACCAAGTATTGCCCAACCTGCAGTACCGCCGGTGCCCGCATTAGTGCCTGTTCCGTTTTGTCCTGTCTGACCCAAACCGCCAGCATTACCACCATTACCACCACCGTTTGCACCATTGCCACCCACACCTCCAATTACATTTGTTCCGCCTGTACCATTGGCAGCAATATTGCTACCAGATAGAATACATACGCAATAACCAAGACCATTACAATTCCATACGGAATTACCTCCTCCGATACCACCGCTTGTAAAAGGGATACCCGCTCCACCGCCGCCACCGCCACCAAGTTGGCCTAAAGCAGCCCTGCCGCCACCACCGCCACCGCCACCAGCAACAAGGCCATAATTAATGACAGTTATTTCAGAAGTATAATTCGTTTCTATGGCATTTCCGCCAGCACTACCATTGGCAGCATTTGCATTGCAGTCGCCCCCAACCAAACCAGTTGCACCGTCTCCACTATGGCCACCAAAACCATAAATAGCACCGTGGTTGATGATTTTTACTGTTGTGCCTGTAAAGGAAACTGGCATAGTACTGAAGTCAATAGCAGGATGTAAAGTAATATTTGTAACATTCGCTGTTGTTATTTTTCCATTTATAGTAACATCCTCTGTAATTAGAATTATAAATTTTCTTGCCTGCGGATATTTAATAGCATAACCTGTATAAAAATCAATGGCCGAAGTGTCTTCATTGATAGTTATTGTAACAGTTTTGCAGGTATCATTTTCACAATAGCAATTCCACACCTGGTAAGCAGAGTCGTAATAGTTAAGACAGTGTTCATCGGTATTATAAATATGCAACCCATCCGGAGGATTGGTGATAGCATTACGTTGCGCCGACGTGAGCCGGGGAAATAAAACGCCTTTATCCGTTGATTTTAATTCCAATACAGCTTTTGCATTGGGAGTGGCAGTGCCGATGCCTACGTTTTGGGAGAAAACAGTATTTTGAATAAAAAGGAAAGAAAAAAGAATAAGATTAATTTGTTTCATATTGGGTGTTTACGATGTAAAGGAATTAATTACCCTTCCGGCGCAGGTCTCCCGTATTGTGTTACCAAATTAATTGATTTTAATTATAAGACACAACAAGATACAAAAAAGATGTCTCAGTTCCGCCTTAGCAGGGTGTATTTCACCTGCAAATACAACCCAACATAAAAGCGGTTGTTGAATAACAGTCGAGTAGGCAAGGGCATTTCAGCCCAAGCCTCTCCCCGCTAGTCGAAAGTGTACCGAAGGATCACTTCGATTTTTCAGGATACCCAGGTCTGCGACCGGTACATTTAAAACAGTTCCAATTCAATTTTGCCTTTCACGGTTGTACAATAATCTATTGCACTACTATATTTATAGTTCCAAGATTCATACACGATACCGGCACTGATAATTTAAAGAACTTAACAGTTATACAATCTCTCCGTAGTTTATCGGACGCAGTTCCAGCTTTTCATGTTGTATTTAAGTTCGCTTCGTTCAAACTCAACAAGCACAAGTATCACCAACACCAGCCGAAAAGTTTGTTGTCGGTAGGCTTTGCCATACCAACAACGACGGAAAGTATCACCAACACCAGCCGAAAAGTTTGTTGTTTGTAGGCATTGCCATACCAACAACGGCAGAAAAGTATCACCAACAACAGCCGAAAAGTTTGTTGTCGGTAGGCATTGCCATACCAACAACGGCGGAAAACTCATAACTCATAACTCACAATTCATAACTCACAATTCACACCTCACACCTCACAGTCTAAACGCAACTACGGCTTCGGAATCGCTTTCAATTGCCTTTCTTTAAACTCATTCAGTTTCACCTTATTCAATTGTATTTCCTGTTTTATAACTGTAGCCTTTTGCATAAGTGTAGGAGCAAGTTGTTCTACTTTCATTTTAAGGTCAGGATTTTTTTCAACAAAATTTGCTACGGCAACAATGCTATCTTTCTCGTGGCTGTTTATCTCTATAGGCTTGTTAATCGTTATCACATGTTGGTTGTCGTCAAACGCTACATTGTAAGTACTGATGTCAGGGTGGGAGAGTTCCCGGTTAAAGCTAATAACTTTAAATCCTGTAACAGGATTATAGACACACATCCATTTAGGTGGTTTGGAAACACCATCTTTTCCCAAAGTTCTTTTGATCAACTCAAAGCTGCCATCGGGTTCGTTTTTGGTTGTGCCATCATCATAAAAAAATCGGGTGCCATCTTTTCCTGCAGGTTGAAGCAATCCTTTAATATACCAATCTGTCACAGCCCCATTCACCTGATTACGTAAAGACATGATAGTGCTATCATTCTTTTTTACATCGGCTTCCAAAATTTCTATTGTTCTTGCCTGTTTGTTGCCCATAAAGACATATTGAAGGGCGGTTGCTACCAATACCAATAAAAAATATCCGGCAAAAGCACCTTTTAGTTTTACGCTCAATCCTTTGTAGGGGCCACTAACATCTGTTTCGCTTGCCGGCAAAAATTTATATAAAATATAAGCAGGAATTAAAGGCAGCAAAAGTATCGCAGCAAGTGTAAAATAAAAGTTATCCATCATAGCAGTTTTATACATTAAATGTAATGCAAAATGCTGATACAAAAAGAACCCTGAAAATTGTATCCCTTTTTCTAAAGAAGGAAAAAGTGGTTTCCATAAAATTTAATGGAAGAAAAATAAAATCTCTATTCCCTCTGTGATACACTCTTGAATTAGCTCTGTGGTTTAAAATACCCTTTATAAGCAACAAATATTTTAACCCCATTTTGCCTCCATCACTTAATTTCGCAGCAAATGAAACAAGTTTTTTTACTCACTATTTTATTGCCTTTCATAGCAATTGCACAACAAAAGAAAGAAACAAAGTTGTTCAAAGGCATGTACTTGCAATGGGGCTATAATACTGAATGGTACACCCGCAGCAATATACATTTCATCATGAGCAATGGCGATAATTTTGTGTTGCACAGTGCAAAGTCTCACGACAGTCCCGATATGAATGCCATCAAAACAGTACCAACACAAATATCTATTCCACAATATAACTACCGCATAGGTTTTTACCTCAACAGCAAACATACCCGTGCAGTAGAGATAAATTTTGACCATGCCAAATACATTGTAACTGACGGACAAACAGTACACGTAACAGGTACAATAGATGGCAAACCTGTAGATGGTGACAGCACTTTAGACCAATACAGGTTTCTCCATTTTGAACATACTGACGGAGCCAATTGGCTGCATTTTAATTATGTGCAACAACATGAACTTCTAAAAACAAAAAGCACTGGAAGAAGCCTATTCACTTACTTGTGGAAGGTTGGTGCAGGCATCAACATTCCCCGTACTGATTTTACATGGCGTGGCGACAGGCTCAACAATAACTTCCACATTGCCGGCTACAACATAAGCGCAGAAGGTGGGGCAAGGGTTTATCCTTTCAGGAAATTTTTTATAGAAGGAACTGCAAAGACCGGCTATGTGCATTACCTAAATGCATTAGCAAACACCGAAAAGACTTCCGGCAACCGCGCCACCCATCACTTTCGATATTTTGAATTGATTGCCACATTTGGGTTTGATATAAATTTCTAAGGCTTTCCCCCTCTCCCTTGGGAGAGGGGCAGGGGTGAGGTCAACTCTTTTGGCTTGAGACTTTGTTATAAAATTAATCAGGTCTTGTTGAACTCATATTCAATCCATCTTTTTGTTAAACTAAAAATTGCTTTATGGAAAAAATTCAAACTTGCATCTGATTGCAAAAATGCAAAAATGAAGTTTACAACTGTTATTATTTTCATCATGATAATCACTGTTCATACCCAAAGCTGTACTGATGAATATTTAATAAATGAGCAATCACAAAAGGCTGCAACCCCTGTAAAACAAGCCAAAAACTTCAAAAATATTGGCGACATTCCTCCACCCGTAGGATATGAGCGTGTAGCCTACAATCAAAATACTTTTGCTATATGGTTAAGACAGTTTCCCCTGCGGGAAAATGATACTGTTTACTTTTATTATGGATACCCCAAAACCAACCAAACATGGCAATACAAAGTGTTGGACATTTCTACGGGCAAGAAAGATCTGCAACAATGTGCAGATGCTGTTATGCGGTTAAAAGCAGAATATTTATTTAGCCGAAAGGCGTACAATGAAATTAATTTTCTTACCAGCCAAGGCAAGGAACTTTCATTCCTGAATTATGTAAATGGAAGGCGATGCAATGCAAGACGATATGCTTCAGTTGATGATCACTTTAATAACGGTGAAGCAACTATCAGCCACGATTGCCTTATGGGTTTTCTTGAAAATGTCTTTACAAATTGCGGCACATATTCACTCAAGCTGATGGGAAAGTCAATGACCGATTACAAGACCATAGCATCCGGCGATTACATTGTAAAGGTGGGCTCTCCCGGTCATGCTATGATGGTTGCGGATGTAGTAGAGAATAAGCAAAATGGCAAAAAAATGTTTATGCTTTTACAGGGCTATATGCCGGCACAAGACATTCATATAGTCAAGAACTTAAGCAATGAAGCCATTAGCCCATGGTATGAAATTGAAAACAATGAATGGATAAATACACCGGGTTATACTTTTAAAATTGCTGAATTGTACAAGTGGAAATAAAAAGAGGGAAACTCTTTTAATTATCTTATTTCCCATTTTATATTAATTTAGTGGAGGTATGGTTATTGAATGTTAATATTTTCATTAAACTTTTAAACATGAAAACATTTTTCCACCTCGCTATTGTAAGTATGATTTTAACGGTAAGCATATTTTCTTATGCTTCCAAATTGGTTCCTTCTGTAGAATCAAAAGAAACTGTAGCCCCACCTGCACAGCCCGAAGCTTCAGTTTTTGCAACACCCGAAACCCCAACAGTTGCAGCCCCAGATTTTAAAGATGCTTTTAAAGCATTCAAATCATTAAGCAGGGCAGAAAGAAGAGAAAGAATAAGAGCAGCCAAAGACGAAATCAAAGCTTTTAAAGAACAACAAAAAGCCGGACAAGCCGCCTCAACTAATACATTGTTGTTGGTGATATTAGCTTTATTATTACCACCTTTAGCCGTTTACCTGCACGAAGGAGTCATCAACAGCAAATTTTGGATCAGTCTTTTGCTCACGTTATTATTCTTTATTCCCGGTGTTATATATGCGTTGATAGTTATTTTGGGAAATGGAGGATAATCTTAAGATTTAAAATCTAGTTATAAAAGTTATTCGCTCATTACAACAGTTGTTGCGTTAGGAGCGTTATTCTCTTGGGTTCCAAGCGCAGCGAAGGAATTTTGAAACATGCGAAGCAGTTTCAGAAACAAGAGAATTCAGCTCCGTTGCAACAACGAAGCCCAGCGGCTTGAGCTTTAAACTTCAAATAATAGGGTATCACGTTCGTTTTCGTAACCTAAAAAAAATAAAATGCCCCTTTTTGGTAACACATCAAAAAGGGGCATTTTTTTGTCTCTTACTCTCTTACATTTCAGGAAGTTAATTGATGCAACAACCCAATGTTGCTCAAATAATATGCTCCCTAATAGCAATAGCCACTAACTCCGCCACATTCTTGGTGTTAGTCTTCTTCAACATGTTTTTACGGTGATTGTCTATGGTGTTGGGGCTACTCTTAAGATGCCCGGCAATCTGCTTGCTGCTAAAGCCCTGTGCTAATAGTTCAACTACTATTTTTTCCTGTTTGGTAAGTGTATTACAAGATGCATTTATTACCATGTAAGCGTTGGTCATGGCGTTGGTTTTGGTTTATCGAATAATGAAGTACAGGACTAAGGTATTTAAACTAATTAGGATTTAAACACTATTTATATATTTTTTATGAAATTTATTACGGTGTATATACTTAGGGTGAAAAATGGTAAAAAATAGGGTGTTTTCACCCTTGACTTAGGCTTTGTAACGACGGATATTTGTGGAATAAATATAGGGTTTTATAAATGGGAAACAATAGCTATAAATGGCTATTGTTTGAGAAAATAGATGTATATATTTTTGAAATGCATTAATGTTTTTTTGCAGGTCATTTTTGATTCGATTAAAGAAAAAGCAATATCCAACCCAATAATCCTTAAAAAGATTAATCCCAAAATATCGGCAGCGATATCGAAAAATCCGTGAATTAATTCTTGAAAAAGACGAATTGAATTTGTAGGGTTCACAATTGAGAATAGGAAGTAATAGTCGGAGGGAATATTTAAAAAATAATCAAATATGTCGAATACCAAAAAGTATGAAACTATATGTACGAAATGCAAAAGTCCCGTTTATTATTATCCTGCAAAGCTTTTGATTGGTGCAAGGGAATTAAAGAGTGCATTTCCAGGCACAGACAATAAAAAAAATAAGACTGTTTCCTGTACTTGTACTGGTGTAAATGATCCTGCAGGTGTTAAACATACACTCGATTATGAATTTCCTACAGACTTTAAAAATTAATTTTTATGGCTGGTATTGACAGAGATTTTTGGCTTGAATATGCGAAAAACGGAGTTTTAGGTAACATTACTAGCACAGAAGCGGCAGCGAAAAATTTAGATACATTCTTAATGGTATTGTGGACAATTTTTACTACAGCTTTTGCAGTTGCCAGTTTTTTAGATGCCTTAAGTGGCACATGGTGGCAGATAGTGCTGGTAGGGCTGCCTATTTTGGTAATTATGGTCGCCCGTTATTATTGTACACTTGTTTCTTTGCCTAGTTTTAAAGATGGTGTAGAGGCAGACCCAAATATTGTTGAGGAGATCATTGACAGCTACATCATAATATCACACGATAAAAAAAACAGACTAAAAATTGCAAATCAGTTAACTCTGGTCGCTATTTTAAGTGTATTCATTGCTTTGGTAGGATACAATCAGTTGGACCCAAATAGAGCGATAAAAGACAAAATCAAATTAAATAAATTGCTTAAAGATGAGAAGGATACTTATAAATTAACCGACACTTCTGCTTTGCTGCGTTCAAATCTTCATACAAAGGACATCAATGACAATTTAGATAAGCAATCTGACAGCATAATAAAAAGTAAAAAGTTGGAATTTCTTAAAGGAAGTGATAAGAAATATTTTGATAGTCTCATAAAAACTACAATAAAGGAAAAAAGCTGAAAATCCTTTTTAAAAAGAGTAAGCAGCCGGGGAGCCGAAAACGGATATTAGAGTAGGCAAAATAATACAATAATTTTATGGCAGTCACTAAAAAAGACCCCACTAAACTCTTAAAGGCAAAAAAACCTCTAGGAATTTCTAGAGGTTTAAAAGAAATTAAAAATTTGATAAAAGCTGCTGAGCTTGAAAAAACAACCCTTGACACTTTATATGTTGTAGACATGTCAGACAAGGTAGTAACACTTAGTATTGAGATTGGTGATTCAGGTCAAACAAGCAATATGACAATTATGCTTGACAACAAAACCATTACTTCTAACCAAAGTGGAAATTTCCCAAAAACTAATTTAGGAACTAATAAAGAACTAAATGGGAAAAAGTTAAGCATCGTAGCAAACATTGCGGATACATCAAAAGAAACAAATCTCACAAGTCTTACTATAAACCTTACCGGTGGTCAAGAGGACATCATTCTGCCATTATCAAAGACTGTAGAAGCTGACGGAGAATCCGAAGATTACTTGTGCTTGATTGAATTTTTTAATCCTAATATATAAAAAATAATGAAAAAGATACTAATTCCTATTGTGTTATTGTTTTCTATAACCTTGTTAGCACAGGATGACGGTGTTAAACTTGACCTATTAAAGGCTCCATCATCGCCAGCATCAAACCTTTTGGGTATTTCTGCAAGTGATGTTGACAAGCCAACAGATGTGTCTGCATTTATGTTATCACTGCAAAAAGCGACGAGCAATTTTACGGCATTGCCATCAAACTATGCAATAGATATTGCACCTTATTGGCTTTGCAAAAAAAAAATGGGTGATATAACAACAAAAGGTGGATTAAATGACACTGCTTTTGTTGATAATTTTAAGCAGACATTTGTATTATCTTTAGCTATGAGGAATACTGATGAGAATGAAAAAGACCTTATTCCAAATACTGCATATGCTGGATTAGGTTTTAAATTTTCGATTTGTCGTGGCACTTATGATGCCAGCACAATAAAAAGTTTGAAGGAAATACATGATTTGCAGGTAAAGGTTGTAAATGCAAATGGGCTTAAACTTGATGATTATAAAAACGACTTAGATGTTTTGAAACTTCAAAATCAGCGTAAGAAAGATGTTGTAAAAAAAGGAGTGCTTGAAAAACGGAAAGAGAATATGATTGATACCGCTAAAATTAAAGAAATATTAACTGAGATTAGTGAACTTGATACAGATATACAGAATATAGGAGACGAATTAGGTGCAAAGCTGGAAGAATTAAAAAAAGGAACTGAAGTTGAAGCAAAAGCGTCAATTAAAGTACTTGCTGCCTCGTTTCAAACGGCAAGGATAGGCTTTACTTGGGATTTTGCAGGTGGTATTAGTGCTAATTTTATTGACAAACGGTTTGATAATTCAAAAGTAAATAATGCAGGTATTTGGACAACATTAGGATATACCAGTGAAAATTATGGTTCTATACTGTTTATAGCACGTTTATTGAATAATCCGGATAAAATTTTTGCAAAAGATGATGCACCAAATGATATGAAAAATATAAGTACTCTTGATTTTGGGGGCAGATATATTTTTGCGGGTTCTCAATCAAAATTTAGCACAAGCCTGGAGGGCATTTACAGAAGCGTACTTTCTTCTAATACTATTAAACCTTCATGGAAGTTGATATTTAATGCAGACTATGCCATATGGCAGAATCAAAAAATTACTTTTTCATTTGGCCGTAATTTTGACGGTACAATCACTAAGGATGGCAACCTCATAGCTGCTTTAACTTTCTTAACAGGCTTTGGTAATAAGCGATGATGTTTTGAACCATCGGGGTCTTCCTCAAAGCTTACCTCCATTTTTTGTTTCTTTCTCAAAACTTTCCAGAATACCTCACCAAAACAAGAACTTCTTTTGCCATATTACCGATCGCTGGAAAGGATAAAAAAACGAACAACAACCAACGCTACACACGTAAAACTATTAACTATGTCAACAGACGGCGAATACCAAAAACGTAGGTTATGGACAACCATAACTACAGCCATCGTTCTCGGCATCCTCGGTATTATTTTCATCGGAACCTGGGTAAGTGATATCAAAGGTTTTTTTGCGCCATTTGGCTCCGCATTGCTAATAGCAGGTGCGAGTCTTTCAACTGGGGGGTTTATAGGGTTTTTATTCGGCATCCCCAGCATTATGCAAGACCCTACTGCCAAACTGAAATACAACGATAATTTAGTCCAGATCAGCGACTGGCTTACCAAAATTATTGTAGGAGTAGGACTTACACAACTAACCAACATACCCCACAAAATTTTAATCATTGGTTACATTTTCAAAGATAGTTTCGGTTATGGATTTGCTGGCCGAAATATGGCTATCGCTGTAATGAGTTACTTCTTCGTCCTGGGGTTTCTTATCATGTACTTCTGGTCCCGCACAGATTATTCACAAATCATGAAAGATATAGACGACGATATAAACAAAAAATTAAAAGAAACAGAAATCCAACTTGGAAAAACAGAAGATAGGCTTAAGGTCGAAATTGATAAAAAGGAAAAAGCTGAAACAATCGTCAATGAAACCAAGCAAAAAGTTACTCAAAGTTCCATTACTAAATCAGAGTTTGCCGGTGATGTCAATCATTTTGAACAACTAAAAAATAACAGCGATAGTACTATACAAGAAAAATTAGAGGCCTTAAGTAAATTAGTAGGAGATCTGCTAGCTACAAAAACAATCACACTACCAGAAGATTTACAAAAAAACAGGTGGGGAGGCAAAGCCGAAAATAATGGCAAAACAATTAGGGTAATTGTCAAAAAGAATGACTGGCAAAATCTCTTCGACATTCGTATAGAAATACTGACAACAGATGGAAGCCCTCTGACCGAACCAGTTGCTGTTTTCATACATGATTCATATCAATTCACAAATGACCTGATTTATTTGATACCAGATAATACTACCGGCATAGCCTCTCTTTCCATGTTAGGAGAAAAGGCGTTTACGGTTGGTGTGCTATTTCCCGATAAAACAGAATTGGAATTTGATATGAACAATCAAACAGGATATCCCGAAGGATTTTATTGGAAAAAGGAATAAAAAATCACCACAATTCAAAATAATACTAAGGAGTATGTTAGTTAGATTTCGAAAGCGTTTGCATTTTGTAACCCTTTCTTAAATTTTTTGTCAAATCGGGCTCCTGCCTAAGCCGACCCCGATTTTTTTTATTTATGTGGCTGACAGTTATGAATCTTAAACCTATAAGCCATTATTAGTCAAAAAAATTAACATCTCGTTTCTAGATTTGTGATAAATTTCAAATTCTAATGGGATATATCTTATTTTGCATTAAATCGAAATAACTTGAAAATTGGGTTTTGGAATATTAATAGAAACGAGTCTGTAGATAAAATTGTTGCAGAATATGCTATAACAAATTGCATTGATTTTTTAGTACTTTTTGAATCGAAATTTAATCCAGTAGATTTTCTACTAAAATTGAATTTAAAAAAGACAAAATTTTATTATTATAAATCCAATGCTGCGTCTTGGTTACAGATATTTACTACATTCTCAAATACTCTACTTGAAGATGTTTGTGATGATTTTAGGATCACAGGGAAAGAGTTTTCTTCACCCCTAGGCGAGAAAATTAACATGATTTTCTTACATTTTCCAAGCAAATTAAATTTCGACGAAGCAGACCAAGATGCACAAGCAGCCGAGGTGAAATTATTTATAGATGAAATGGAATTTCGCACAGGACATGAGAATACAATTGTGATCGGTGATTTCAATATGAATCCCTTTCAAAAAGGAATGATTCAAACTACTGGGTTACATTCAACCTTTGATAAAGCAATTGCATTACAAGAAAATCGAATTGTAAAAGACAAGACCTATAAATATTTTTACAATCCTATGTGGAGTTTCTATGGTGATTACGGAAAAGGTGTGGTTAATGGCAGTTATTATTTAAGAAGTTCGAAGCCAATTTGTTATTTCTGGAATATATTTGACCAAGTTCTTTTGCGACCTTATTTTATTGATTTAAAATTTGACGAAAGTTCCTTACGTATTGTCGAATCTTTCGGGAGCATTAATTTGTTGAAAAAGAATGGTGTAATAAACCAAAAAATTAGTGATCATTTACCAATTGAATTTGATTTAAATATTTAATACTATGGATGATAATTTATGGCCCTCATTTGGAGAAATACGTGATTTGAAAACACCAAAATCTATCTTGAATGAACAAGCGAAGCATTTGGAAGAGGCAACTTACAACTTGTTGAAAGCTGAAATTTCCAGCAGTGTTGTGAAAAAAGCTGAAAGGAATGTTCTTTCGCATAAATTTAAAATAATAGCCCCATTTTTAGCTAACTATAGTTTTATTTTATTGAGATTAGAACAAGATATTGTTTTTATGTATCCCAATACTGTTGTTTCAATTCCTACAGGAACTTCTTTTAATATTGAAGATGAAACTAGTCTGAATATTTGCCTTAAAGAAATTTTTAACAATCAGGAAATAATTCAAGTTATTCAACGACTTTTAGAACAGAGTAAGGCAGCAAAAAAAGAAGACGAATTATTTTAGTTTTATTTTGTTGTTATAAAATAGGTATTGTTTTCTTTCTCCATCTAACGCTGGTTAAAAGTTAGCGCAGTTGGCTTCAATGTAAAATGAAACCCAGAACTCTGTCCAGTAGAATATTAATATGTTTATATTTTACAATAAATTCATAAAAACTACTCAAAAACGGGATTAAGCCTTAGCCAACCCCAATTCTCCGCTAGTCGAAGTGTTCCGCAGGATCACTTCGATTTTTCATGAAACCTAGGACTGCGTCCGGTAGAATTTTAGGGTGTTGGCATTTGTAAATATTTCAAAAGACTGGTGGTCACCTGCAACAGTCTTGTGCAATCGGGGTCTGGCCTAAACCAACCCCAATTTTATTTTCCCATAATTTCCCATATAGGTACAGTTTGAGATGTACATGAGACGTATAAGGCGGACGGCCTTTCCTTTTGTGAACAGTAGCAGTAAAGCCCAGTTTTGACATATCTAGTTTGTCCTCAAAAGCGTTAATCAGCCACCCCGGGTTTTCCAATGACACCTGCATATCAGGAGTCTCAAACAACATTTGGTGGCGGTCGTATCCTGTAATAAATTTCATATCTCAAAATAACCTACCAACACTAACTAATTATATTTGTGGGTATGTTTGTGTTAGTTAATGGGTTTTTTTACAAACTCTCGTTAAACGCAATTTTGAAGAATTGGGGTTTAAAAAACAAAATTTTGGGAATTCCTAACTTAAGTATAATTTTATACTTTTAAACGTAAATAATGATACTATGCCAAAAGAAAAATCCTATAAAATTCTTGTTGGAAGAAAAGCTACCACTTCAAAAAAAAAATTAGGCATTGTTCAATACAATATTGCACAAGCAGCTGTTGGAATGGTCTACAAAGCTAATGCGATAATTTTTTCTGGGACAGTTAAAAAGCCTGAAAGTCAAATGAGTCCTATAGAAAAAATGGAAAGGATGCATGTTGGTATCAGTAAAAAAGAACTAGAAACACTTAAGTCGAGAGCCAAGCTAGATTACGATAAACTTGCAAAGTTACTCTCGGTGACAAGAGCAACGCTTATAAATAAGCCTAGTTCGGAAAAATTCAATAGTGCTTTAAGCGAAAGAATACTAGGATTGGCAGATATATATTCTTACGGTTATGATGTGTTTGAAGATGAAGAAAAATTTAATCAATGGATGTTTAAGCAAAATAGAGCTTTAGGACAAAAGACACCTTACGAGGTATGCAATAATCAGTTTGGTCGGGAAGAGGTTAAAAACATTATTGGAAGAATTGACTATGGTGTATATTCATAAATAGACCAAGATGATTGTTTATAGAGTCGGAAAAACCAAATTTAGTAACGATCTTTCTGGAGAAGGAGCAAGATTGCATGGTGGTCGATGGAATCATATTTTAACTCCGTGTATTTACACTTCTGAAAGTCGGGCTCTTGCTGTATTGGAATATACAGTTAATGTCAACATAGATGATATTCCAAGGTCACTAAGTATCACTACATTTGAAGTACCAGATGCAGGCATAAAGGAATTAACAATTGCAGAGCTTCCAGGTAATTGGACAGAATCTCCTGCACCGGCTTCAACAAAAGACTTTGGAACAAATCTTTTAACACTGAAGACTTCTCCTATATTAAAAATTCCTTCAGCAGTAATTAATCAAGAATTTAACTTTATACTTAATCCTAAACATGTTGCCGCAAAAGCCTTTAAAATTATAGCTGTTGAGGATTTTGTTTACGACGTGAGAATCAAAAGAGTTTAGTTAAAAATGCGTGTAATCAAGAAAGACAGGGGAATTTCACAATTTAATATCACATATCTTAAATTTTATTCGATTTTGTAATTGCCTTTCTTTCTCCACACCCTTTCCCCACACAAATTAATACCACCCTACATTTTCAGCTTTTTCACTATGTTCGCAGACAATTTTAGTGAGTTGTGAGTGGGCAGTTGTGAGGGAGTAAGGCAAAAGTCTAAACTTTTATCTCAAAACCTAAAAAGACTCCCTTAAACATTACATTCTTTGTGCAACTTTGTGCCTCCGTGCCTTTGTGCCTGCCCCGTAAGAAATGCGGGGGTTCAAAATAGAAACGAGAAACGAACATGCGATTAAAAAGTTTAGAAATCAAGGGATTTAAAAGTTTTGCCGACAAAACCGTTATCAATTTTGATGAGGGTATTACCGGTATCATTGGGCCAAATGGTTGCGGCAAGAGCAATATTATTGATGCCATCCGTTGGGTAATTGGGGAACAAAAGATAAGTGCACTCCGCAGCGAAAACCTTAGGTTCTGTTGATTAAGGGGAGGAGATACTATTTACAAGAGGTAAGATATTTTATTTGTGCAGCATAAAAGCCATAATACCAATAACAGAACTAACAATAGCTAAGAATTGAATAAGTCCGACTATATAAATCTGCCGCATAAGTTCAGATTTCATGTTTGCCATATCTTCTTTAACTCCTATTATATCATCTTTAGTTGCCAACGATTTAGTTTCATGTTTTAATTCCTGCTCAACCTGGCTCTCTATGTAAGAAATAAAGAGTTTTGCTTCCTGCTCACCAAGTTTAAGTTTGAGCATATCATAAGCCTGTAATTGCAAAGCTGACATCAAATGAAATTTTAGTAAAAATACAAAAACGGTAAATAACAACTTTATATTTTATTTTTCTTTAAGGATATGGGCAATCCCTTCTCCACACCCTTTCCCCACACAAATTAATACCACCCCACATTTTCTCCTTTTTCACTATGTTCGCAGACTTATTTGGTGAGTTGTGAGTGGGCAGTTGTGAGGGAAACTGACAAAAGTGAAAGGGCTAAACCTAAAAGCGATTACATCCGCCAAACTAAAATTCTTTGTGCAACTTTGGGCATCCGTGCCTTTGTGCCTGCCCCGTCAGAAATGCGGGGGTTCAAAATAGAAACGAGAAACGAACATGCGATTAAAAAGTTTAGAAATCAAAGGATTTAAAAGTTTTGCCTAGAAAGAATACTATTAGCGGAAGACAAGAAATCAACTTACTTTGCAAACAAACTTTTTCAGTGAATCCCAAACCATCGCCCAACCACCGTCAATATTTATTAGCACTCCAGGCAATGGGGCCGGCAAAAAGGCTTCAGAAAGCATTTGAACTTTCTGCAATGGCAAAAAAGCTCTTCTTAACCGGCTTACGCAAACGATTTCCTGAAAAAACAGAAACAGCAATAAAGGAACTTTATCTGCAAAGAATAGCCAAATGTTACAACAGGAATTATTAGAAAAGGTGATTGCGCTTCTGGAACAAAATGAAATTGATTACATGGTGACGGGCTCCATTGTTTCCAGTTTGCAGGGCGAACCAAGGCTCACCCACGACGTGGATATTCTTGTAAACATTACTGATGCTGCAATTCCTGCATTGATAAGCACATTTCAGGCCCCTGATTATTACATATCACAAACAGCCATTGAAGGTGCCATTCTA
Source organism: Segetibacter sp. (assembly GCA_031423805.1). Classification (GTDB taxonomy): domain Bacteria; phylum Bacteroidota; class Bacteroidia; order Chitinophagales; family Chitinophagaceae; genus Segetibacter. Next base: position 20,304 of record JANPGE010000104.1, read on the forward strand.
CACAAGTCAATGTTCAATTTAATAGATACTACCCACGGCGACAAAATTGACTTTTGGATACTGACAAACGATGCTTTTGATCAATCAAGATTTGCAAGAAAATATAAAGAAGATGTGTTTGGGCTCGTTCTAAAAATTTCACAACCAGAAGATACCATACTTATGAAATTGCGCTGGGCAAACCTTGCCGGTGGCAGCGAAAAGCAATTTATTGATGCACTTCGGGTTTATGAAATTCAGTTTGGCAATCTTGACTTTTTCTACATGGAGTCGTGGGCTGTTCGATTAAAAGTAACTGATTTATGGGAAAGGTTGAAAATAGAAGCCGACCCAATTGTATAAATTAACCCCGGTTCCTTTATCCCCGAATTTCGCCAATTTTTAATAGGAAATTTTTTATCCGCTCGAGAACCTATCCAAAACAACCTCACTCGTTTGAAGCCTTAGTGCAACTGACTTCAATCTAAACTGAAATTCAGGAATGTGTTCAGTAAAATATTAAAATGATTGTGTTTTGTAATAAGCTCTTGAAAACAATTCAAAAACGAAATTAAACCTAGGCCGCCACAATTTCCCTTTCTTTCTCCACACCCTTTCCCCACTCAAATTAATACCCCCCACATTTTCAGCTTTTTTACTATGTTGCAGACTTATTTGGTGAGTTGTGAGTGGGCAGTTGTGAGGGAAACTGACAAAAGTGAGAGGGCTAAACCTAAAAGCGATTACCCCGCTAGTCGAAGTGTTCCGCAGGATCACTTCGATTTCTTATGAAAAGCAGGTCTTTGACCGGTGTATTTTGGGAAGTTACTATGAAAAGCGGGGTGGTTTCTTGTTTTTTCCCCACTGATTGACGTATTTGCGCAACTATCTTCATTCTAAAATAAAACCCAGTTATTATAGATGCCATCCGTTGGGTAATTGGTGAATTATAAGAGAACATTAAAAGTTTGATTTATTCTTCCAATCTTTTCCTACGCAGCTCTGGATTTCTACTATGATGTATGATTGCAAGAATCCGTATTTGCTCATTAGCGGCATCAATCTTATATATAATTTGATAAGGGAATCTTTTTAAAGAAGGCAATGTGGTCAAAAATAGTTGGTTTTTGAAGTTAATTTTGGGATAAAAGTTTTGTTGTTAATGATAGTTAAGCAATGAATTAATAGCTAAGTGATTCATTTTCAGGTATGCTAATGTCTAGAAAAACCTTTTTATCAT
>JANPGE010000105.1:0-9191 GCA_031423805.1 Segetibacter sp.
GGGAATATCGGTTTCGCTTATTTCGATGCAACCAACGAACCAATAGCAGGCCTGCGCACCATTACACAGTACAATACAACGGTTAATGCTATTTATAATTTTAAGGCACGAATGAACCTTAACCTGCGCATACGCCATTACTGGAGCAAGGTAGATTATAAAGAATTCTATAACGTAAAGCCCGATGGTTATTACGCCCCGCATTCTTTTGAAGATGGCCAAAACGAAAACTTTAACGCCTTTAACCTCGATATGTTTTATACCTGGGACTTTAAACCCGGCTGCCGTTTCATAGCCGCATGGACAAATGCCCTAGGCCCCGACGTTAACATTGACTTAAACCGATATACAAAACTCACCCAAAACATTGGCCAGGTATTAACCCAACCCCACAGCAATGAGGTAAGTGTGAAGTTTGTTTATTTTATAGATTACAACAAACTGGTAAATGCAGATACTAAGAAAAAATAATAGCATCATTACTTCGATTTCAACCTCTTGCTACAAACACTTTTATTTTTTTTGACCCGTCATTAGTGCAAAATTGACGGTTCTCTTTCTTAGGATTCTTCGACGGTAAAAGAAGGTACTAAACTATAACTAATCAGTCTTTAGTTTACCAGTCAAACCGTGTCCATGCTTCAGTATGGAGACATGCTTTTTATATTGTATTGAAGTTACGCTTCGCTAAACTCAACAAACGGAACGAACACTTAGTCTAGCAGGGAGGCTTATAGATTTTTTGACCGGAGCGAACGTCGGGGTCCCTTACAGGAGACCCCAACGGGACGAATAAAAAAGTCTGGGAATTTAGAAAACTTTGGTCTTGCTAAAACTTCATAATATTCAGCTAATAATTCCTCCGAAATACAAAGTTGAAATTTCTGATCAATAAAAAGGTCGTTAATAATGAGGTTTGGGTAACCACGTTGAATGAGAGATTATACGATTACGTTCGTATCAATTACGATTCTTTGCCTTTTTTCTAACAGCTTTTACTTCATTTGTAATGTCGTCCATTGTCATTTTTGAAATGCCATATTTGTCTGCAAGTTCTACGCATTTGCTTAAATTTTGGCGTGTCAATTCTTTGCTAACAATGTCAATAAAATCAGTAAAAGTAAATTTGTCCTCCTTAAGACCGAACTTATTATATTCAATATCCGATATCGAAACATTTAGGGTCCGCATAATTTAATGTTTATTCAAATCTACGAAAAATGTCCAAAAGTTCAATTTTTTACGTTCGCTCATTGGGCATTGCAGCAACAAGCGTTTGTGAAAATACTAAAGCTTTTTCGTTATTGTTTCGGATACCTTTTGGAGAAAGATAATCGTTTAAACCATTCGCAAAGCTCTTAAGGAGTTTTTTCTCCGTCTTGCGAAAAAGGCTTGGCGAAGGGCCGGAATTCATTGCTTGCAGCCCGGAATCCCTACACAGTGTAGAGACTGATTAAAGATATAAAAGTACTGGTTAACAAACAAAAGCTCAACAATGTACCAGCCCGAACCAAAGTACAGCGATGCAAACAGTAGAAGTTTGAACGTCTTGCCCTGCCTGCACAGTTTATGTTGTGTGCTCGCCCTGTTGCGTTTAACATATCGCACTAATAAAATATTGTTGAGCCAAATTGATCAGCATAGTAAAATTGGAATAACCGGTTAATGCTGTCTTTAACAACATAAGGAAATGTATTGATAGCCCCAGTTTCAATGTATTGTTGTGTAGTAATGCTAACAACATTCTTTGAAAGATAAAATGGAGCACCCTCATCCCATCCATAAACAGATAAAAGGTTGCAAAGAAAATAATTGCCTTTAAATGGATTTTGGGAACGGCTATACTGGTAAGTAACTTTTTTAGTGTAATTATTTAATGGCTGGGTATTTACTTCACTTACATTACCTGCTGAATCATATACAAATGAAATTTCACTAAAATAATAATTTGTTTCACTTTTGTACCTAGTGTTTGAATAAATTTTCTCCAATCTGCCAGAATTGTTGTAAGAAAAAAATGTTTCTCCAATAAAAATGTCATTTATTTCAGTTATGCTTTTTAACGCTCCTACAGAAAAATATTCAAACCGAAATGTGTGAACAACAATTTCACAGCCAGAAGAAGGATTTACTACTTGTACACTATCTATCTTTCCTTTGCTATAAAAAAAATCGTATCTTGAAAAGTTGCAACTTGGCGTAACCGCTTGTGGAATATACAAGACACTCTTAAGTTTGTTGCTGTTTGGGTAGTATTCAAAATAATAGTAATTGTCCCAACCATAACTATATTTTTTTATTTTGCTTATCTTGTCTTTAGTAGCTAATTCTCCTAAGCCTAAAGTGTCTAAAAACAAATATGGTTCTTTAATGGTTTCTAGTTGAGCTCTACTGGTTTTTTCTTCCGTTGAAGCCTTTTTACACGATATCACCATTAACAATAGAAATGGTATAAATATTTTCATTAAATAGGTCATTACAAATTATAAATTCCAGCCAACAACCGAGTATTGCCGCAGATGGTTTATTTGTTGCTATGTCCGCCCGAAATCCCTACACAGTGTAAGAATTGATTAAAGATATAAAAGTACAGGTTAACAAACAAAAGCCAGGCACGTTACTCTTCTACCGGTCAAACCGTGTTCCTGCTTCTGTAGGGAGATCTACTTTTCATATTGTATTGAAGTTGCGCTTCGCTTAAACTTCAAAAAACGAGACGAACACTTACGCTAGCAGGGCGTAGTTTTTCTATCCTTTGATTTGATTTCTAAATGTTTTTCCAATTTCCATTATGAGTTTGTCGTAGTTGTCCTTAGTCTTTTTATTTAAATCAATTGTCTGTTTTGTTTCAAAAACTGAAGGTGTCTCCGCATTTTCGCCTGGTTTTCGTCTAATGTCGACTAGTCTTACTTTTCCAAATTGAAATTGCTCAAATTGCTTTATTAATTCCATTAACTTATCGTAATGTTCTTCCTCGATTAAAAGTAAGTTGTCATTAATGGCTGTTTTAGTAAGTTTAATTTGCTCACTAAAAGAAGGAATTTTCTCAGGAATTGCATTTTCCCAAAGTTCGTCCGCCTGCAATTTTGTATAAAGTAAAACACGCCATAAATCATTGTAAAGCTCAAATTGCTTTTCAGTATATCTTAAAAATTGAGATTTTGCTTTTTCTAAAGCCGATTTAGTTTCTTCAAGCTCTTTTCCGTATTTACCCTTTATTCCTTCAAGTTCTTTGCTATGTTTATTATTATAATTGTCGAGTAGTCTTTTTGATAAAAAATCACCAAACCATTTGGATAAACCAACAATTACAACAGTCGCACCGCCCATTGAAATTAAAGTAGCCCCTATGAATTTCATTGTTTCTGTCCATGTCATCTCTAATAATTTAAATTGTTTTTACGCATTAATTCATTTAGAGAATCAGGGTCAAAAGTAGTACCTGACTTGTACTTATTCTTGGTTAAGTAGCCATATTTTCTTCCTTTAATGTAAATTGTCGGTGGCGTGCTTGAGTACTGGTTATATGGACTCAATGATGAATATGGACTTCCATATTGAGAATATTGGTTTTTAATTGAGGTTGATGAATATTGACTACCATAAGAACCATAGCTATTTGATATGGATTCAGAGTCATACTGATTCAAAGTCAATTTTCCTAGAAACTGTCCATCGTCAGCTACTAAAAAAGATTGTCCTTGTTCTGCTCTTTCTAATATGTTCATTCTTTGTCAATTTTTGTTAGCATTGCCACTAAAGGGCAGGTATTGCAATGGCGGGGGATTAATACCGTCCGCCCACAACCACTACTGATTGAAAATATTTTAATGAAGTTAAGATTAAATGATCAGTGTTGTTTGTCAAGCCAGAACTACTGCTGCACAGAGATGCAAATGATGCAACACAGCTTCCGTCTGCCCAGCTTTTGGCAATACTTTTGTTGCCTTTAGCTTTTTTGCTATTGCTTTTTAATATTTGTCGCTTTGAAATTTCCTTCCTCAACCTCCTTTTTAGTTCTCCATTGTATTTTGTAAGAACAGTCAATTTTACCATTCTCTACTTTGCCCAAAATTACTACGTCATAATCTTCGTCATTGTCAGAGGGGATTGAAAAAAGATTTAAGGATTTATTCTTTAACGTCCCTGACAATTTGTTATGACCGTCTAATCCGTTTGTCCAAGTAACACTTGCACGAACACTGTCAGTATTAGTATTCACATTGTATATTTCAACGGTTACGTCCCCCTTTAAGTTATATGTAACATTATAAGCTTCACCGCCATATTCTCCTATTAAATTTGTAGAAATTTCAGATGGTGCAGTTAAATTTTTGTAAGGTATTCCATCTTGGGAATTGAACATTCTCATCACGGTTCTTACAGGGAAATTATATTTAATCAATAATGCCGAAAGCCCAAGAATGCAACCAGTAATTGTTGCAACAATTGCATATCTTTTAAAAGAAGTTTGCCAATCTTTGTATTTATTTTTTATAACAAAGAGAACCATTCCACTTAGGATTAATGATAATCCCCATAGTTGCCCAATTGTCAAATAAATAAAGTAATTAACTATTGATGTCAGCAAAACTCCTGGGATTAACCCAAAAAATAGAATGCCGCCAATAATAGCTGCTGCAACACCAAGTACTGCGACAATTGCGTCTTCTCCTCTTTTGTCTCGAATGTTTACGTCCATGATTAGATTATTTTTTAGTTTTAGTATGCAGTTTGAGTTGTCTGCTAAAGTTAAAGCCAACGAACAGGTATTGCTGCAGGTGTGAAATTCATTGCTCGTCCTGCTCGGAACTGCTGCCCATTAAAGATTTAAAAGTACAAGATAAAATCTAAAAGCCTAACAGAAATCCGTCCGCCGGAACCGCTGCTGCTAGCGAACTACTGCCGAAGATTACAACCCAGCCCCACTTGTAGCAATACCTTTCGGGCTGCAGGCATTATTTCTTACCGTACTTTCTAAAGGCGGCAATAAATTGATAAATAAAAAAACTTTCAACAACCTTATTGAAGTAATCTAAAAATAAAGACCATGAATTAAACTCATTTTTTTCAACTAAAAAATCATTGCGATGTGTCACATCGACAAAAGAGAAATAGTAGCCAAAAAGTGTGAAATCAATGCTTTGTTTAAAATTAAAAATTCGGTTCAGACTAAAAAGATAGAAAACATACAGTAAAATCGAAAAGGCAAAGAAAAGGAATAGCGGTCGCTTTATTGAAAGTCCATGATTGTTCGATTTACGGTTAATCCAAAGAATAACTTTATCCCAGCACGGAACATCCCCTACTTTCCTTAGTGCATCATTTGAAATGGCAAACAGCTTTTGCGCTTCAAAGAAATTCCCAGTAGCTTCTAATGCAAGTTTAAGTTGCAAGTAGATTTCGTATTGGTCTTTGTAATAACTTTCTCTTTTCTTTTCTGGATAATGTACGTTCTTTAATGAAGTAAATCGTTCAAAGCTGATAGAGTTATTTGGAAAATTGCATGAAGTAAAAGTAGTTTTTGCAAATTTTGTGCGATAAAAAGAAACCAATTCATAAGACGCAAAGTTTGTGCTATCAAACCATACGTTATCTAAATTGGATTTATGAAATTCAATTTTTGAAGGCACTTTTCCATGAGGTGAAGGAATAATACTGTAAAATGAGACTTCGCCTTTAGGAACGAAGTCTCGTAAATACCAACTTCTTATTTGTGCGGTCTCTACAGATATTTTTCCCTTAGGATTACCAGATAGAGATAATGAACTCAAAATAGCGTTTTCTATTTGCGTTTCAGAATCTTCTTTTGTTAATCCGTATTTGATATCAAGGTTTACGTCCAACAACTTCTTTTGTTCATTGCTCAAGTAATACCCTATTTTATATTCTGGTAATTTTTCGTGTACTTGTCTGTAACATCCTCCTTTTTTTTCTTTTAGGTTAAACGAGAAACTGATTTTTAAGCAGTCGCACACGAAATAAGTCTGTTTCCATCTAAGTACATTGTTTAATTGACGAATGCTATTTCGCCGAAAGAGACTTCTCCACCGTATAGGAAAAATATTTTCTTCGGTGTAGGAAATATCTACAGAGAGTAAATTTAAAAGGAAAAGATTGGTTAGAACTATACAATTATTTGAAGAAAACCAACGTATGTTATTACTTCTAATTCTCCCTCCAATTAGTGAGCTATTGAAAAAGACTGAAATGTTTTTACTGGTTATGGTAGCTATCTCTATTGAGCGGATATAACACCCAACAAAGTGCAATGATATATCTGGAAAATCAATCTCTTCAGTGTTTTCAATGTCAAGGTCTATAAAATCGCAATTCGAAATAGTGTAAGTTGTTGTGCCGCTTTTATAGTTTAAATCATAAAAGTCGGATTTCTTGATAATTAGGCGTACAGCCTGCTCGAAACGTTTGTTTTCTAGAGGCGTATAAGGTATTAATTGTAGTTCTTCCATTTTTTGACCTGTATCAATTGTGAATTATGCTTGCAACCAACGTTAAAGTGATTATGAAGTTGTGGTATTAAAAAAACGTCAGTTTCAATTAACCACAAAAGCAAAATAGTGATTTATAGTTGAATGCTTAACGTCAAGCCACAATTTTATAAACACACTGTTAGCGGCAGGCAACTAACATCATTAACTTGATTCATGAGGCAGAATACCGAAGAAGTCTAATACTCAAGGCATAAGACTTTTTTGTTTTAATACGGAATCCAAAAACGAATTAATTTTTAAGTAATCTGCCTCTTTTTTCATTGAGAAAAAGTTAGAAATCAGCATATCCTTTTGTGTAGGAGTGATATACGGCGAAATAATAGTTGTCTTTCTATGGAAGTTTCGATGTATTTCATTTTTGGCAGTTTCTAAATAAAACAAAATAAGGGCAGAAAAAAACAAAATTATAGTCGTAATATGCAAAACTCTCACTTTGGATTGAGTACGAACAAGTTTTTTTACCCTTTCTGGTCTGTCAGGAATAGGAACATTGCTTTCATTATTCTGTTCTTTGCGAAGAAAGTACTTGATGCTTTGTTCTTTATTCAAAATATCTCTCCATAATAGAACTATAGAACCTAAATAAACCATGATTAAAACAAACAAGGCATAATCTTTCGGCCCGTCTGATACTGATTCTAAGAGACTATCATAAAGGCTCTGCGACAAATGTTTATAGGCGGACAATACTAACGTCGATACAGCTTGGTATCCTAAAATTAACACGGCAGCTATTCCAGTAACTAAAACTTTTGCGGCAATTTTTCCGGGAGTTAATTCAGAAACAAAATCTTTTGAAAATATTTTTGACATTATAAGAGTTAAGGTTTAGCGCAATTTATAAGAATTAGGGAAATTGATGCAAGTTTATTATGGTTTCTGCTTTCAATGATTGTGGTTTCAAAAAATGTTTCGCTGCATTAGTTTCATCATGTATGGCTTGCTTGCCGCCACACACTTATTCACGATATTATGCACATTTTCATTAAAACAATTCAATTAATTTTAATTGAGTTTATCGTACCAATTTTATATTGCAATGGCGTCAATACTACATTTTATTGTTTTCTATATTATTCCCTTTGCTAAAGTACAATATTTTATCATAATAAACATTTTCTCTAATTATTATTATTATAATCGCTGCTTATTTTTCATGAACAACGGGATATACATTTACCAACAGCTTATATTATTTGCAAAAGGAGGTCGGAGTCCCTTGCAAGAGACCCCGAAGGGGCAAGACCACAGGGTCGCAAAGTTGTTTTAGTACGGTTATAACTCATAAAAAAAGCCGGCAACAATGCCGGCTTTCTTTATTCTAATCCTCTATATATTTAAGCCAAATTACGAACCATTGACTCCCGTTCGTAAAAGCGTTTGGCGGCGGCCTTGGTAAACTGTTTGTTCATTTCAACAACGCCTTCATCTATCACTACATGGGCTTTGTCAAGCATTGGTTGTGCTTCTTTACTGTAACCAATGGCTTTCAGGTGTCCATAAGCATCCATTATCCATTGTATAGCAGCACTTTCTTTTAGCAACATTTCTGTACCTGCTGTAGAAAGTATCACTGCTACTGCATCAAATAATTGTGAAGGACTGCCTGCCAACTGACCGTCGGCTTTTACTTTTGTTCCATCACTTAATTGAATGCCATTTATTTTGCTGGCTATAAGTTTGTAGCTGCCTCCGGCTTTTGTTATGTCTTGTATTGCTTTGTTTATTGTGGTCGCATCGCTGCCGTCGGCAATTAAAATACCTACACACCGTCCTTGCAAAATTTCCTTCCTGTTTTTTTGAATGGAAAGGGCATCTGAAACCGGAAGGTCCTGTGCCTGTTTGGCTGCAGGTGATTTAGGCGGCAATGCTATTCCTAAACCCTTGGCTACCCTGCTTGCAAGGTCTTCAGATACATTTCTTACATTACCTATTACCCTTGGCGGTACGTGCTCAAGGTTAACCTTTGACAATTCAAACACAAATGCAGAGGCTATATGCGCCTGTTCATTTTCCGTTTGTGAATTAAAAAACAACCTGGCCTGACTGTAATGATCGGCAAACGATTCGGGGCGGATACGTAATTTATCACCCTGCTCATCATTATCTAACCTTCCCCTGAAACTGGTGAAACCTATTGCAGGATTTTCTCTTGGACCACCCTCCTCACCTGCTGTGAGTAAACTATTAGGTTCATAATTTGCCCTGCCTGTTGGTATCTGTGTCTGCATCATACCATCCCTTTGCATATTCATGTAAGGACATTTTGGTGCATTGACAGGTATTTGGTGAAAGTTGGTAGTACCCAATCTCGATTTTTGAGTATCTAGATAACTAAACAGTCTACCCTGTAACAAAGGGTCGTTGGTAAAATCAATACCCGGCACCACATTAGAAGGTAGAAAGGCAACTTGTTCAGTTTCCGCAAAAAAGTTATCAGGGTTTCTATCAAGCACCATACGGCCTACAATTTTTATGGGTACTAATTCTTCCGGAATAAGTTTGGTAGCATCCAACACATCAAAAGGTAACGAGTCTGCTTTCTTTTGATCAAACAATTGCATACCAAGTTCCCATTCGGGAAAGTCCCCATTCTCTATGGCTTCGTGTAGGTCTCGACGGTGATAATCGTTATCGGCTGCTTGTAATTTCAAGGTCTCATCCCACACGGTTGACTGA
>JANPGE010000106.1:0-17707 GCA_031423805.1 Segetibacter sp.
TGAATGATTTTTCTTTCGGAAGTTTTGGTCGAGCCAGTCAGAATTTTAATGCTGATATTTAAGTCTTTAGCCAATTCATTCAAGCCATTAAAATGTTGATTCGCTAATATTTCTGTTGGTGCCATCAAGCACGATTGAAAACCATTATCTAGAGCAATAAGCATGCTCATCAGCGCCACAATGGTTTTTCCGGAACCTACATCGCCTTGTAACAATCGGTTCATTTGTCTTCCACGTCCTGTATCAGTTCTAATTTCTTTTAATACTCTTTTTTGTGCTCCTGTAAGTTCAAAGGGTAAATACTTACTGTAGAAGTTATTAAAAAAATCTCCAACTTTTTCAAACAGCACACCCCTACTGGTTTTATGCCTGCTAAGCCTTAACAATCCCAATCTTACCTGTGCAATAAAAAACTCCTCAAACTTTAATCTGTATACTGATTGCTCATATTCTTCCTTATTTTTTGGCAAATGAATGGAGGTATATGCCCGGAATCGGGGCATAATTTTCTCTTGATCAATAAGCGATTGGGGCAGATTTTCCTGAATTTCTTTAGGAGATATCATTTCCATAAGGGTGGCAGTAAGTTTGCCGATTTGCTTACCATTAAGCCCTCTTGCTTTTAGTTTTTCGGTAGTTGGGTAAATTGGCTCTAGAAAATTTTTTCCTTCAGAAAGTGCAGGAGTCCACAATTCAAATTCGGGATGTGTAATCTGTGCTTTACCATTAAAAAAAGTAACCTTTCCAAATACGAGATATGGCCTACCTGTTTGTATATTTTTCTCTACCCAATGAATAGATTGAAACCAACACAATTCCAATGAACCAGTATTGTCTCTAAGTGTTGCCAGCATTCGTTTTGAACGGCCTTCGCCTAAGATATGCAAATCATCTATTACACCAATAAGTTGTACATAGTCCGTATCGCCGGCAATTTCTGCTATTTTATTAATTTTTGTTTTGTCTATATGCCTTAATGGAAAATGTTCAAGTAAATCGCCGAAAGAATAAATATTTAGTTCTTTTTTTAGCAAATCTGCTTTTAGAGGCCCTACACCTTTTAGGTACTCTATAGGATTGTCTAATATGGATGGCGTATGAGTGATAGGTCAAAAATAATTGAATAGGTTCATATAGGGTTATTAATGACCTTTCACTTACAAAAAGAAAGCTAATTTATAACCTAAAAAGACTGAATTTTATGAGGGATAATTCATCTTTATCCAGCAGGTAAAAAATGTAACAAAATTGCCCATTTTCCCAATTGCGTCCTTTTGGGGCATGTTTTTAACCGCACTACTTACTTTAAACTTTAGGGAATGTCTTTCTTTGTTCCACGCTACTGAAAAATAACAACTCGTAATCACAAAATATTTACGAAAATTTTAAAAGTAACGTACCAAGAATCTTATCCTATTTTTTTAAACTCAAAACCTTTAATTAATCCACATGAAAACAGTATTACAACAAGCAACAGACCACCAATTGGTTCAATCCTTTCAGGAAGGCAACAACGGAGCATTAGAAATTCTACTAGAACGTCACAAAGACAAGTTGTACAGTTCTATTTATTTTCTGGTAAAAGATAAGTATTTGGCTGAAGATCTATTTCAGGAAGTATTTATTAAAATAATAGATAGATTACGAACAAACCGTTATAGCGAAGAAGGCAAATTTATACAGTGGGCTATGCGTATTGCGCACAACCTTTGTGTAGATCATTTCAGAAAAATCAAGCGTACACCACCAATTGTAACAAGTGATGGCAATGACATCTTTGAAACAATAAATGTATCAGCAGAAGGTCCGGAAAATATGATGATTAAATTTCAAAGCCACACCGGCATCAGAGAAATTGTAGATATGCTTCCTGAAGAACAAAGAGAAGTTATAGTACTGCGCCATTATGCAGATATGAGTTTTAAAGAAATAGCAGAAATGACAAATTGTAGTATTAATACTGCACTTGGCCGCATGAGATATGCATTACTAAATATGCGTAAATTTATGATAGAAAAACAAATTGAATTGTAAATCAGAATCAACTCATAAACAAGGCCGTTTTTGACTAACATCAGAAACGGCTTTTTTTTGTTTTCTAAAGTAATAAAAAATCAACCTATTAACCAATCTTTCACTTTTATAGCGTTTGAAAACATCCAAAAATAAAAATTCTTTTAAAGTTTAAGAAACTGAAAATGGATTATAAAATAATAACGGCCTTTGTTTTTTCGTTTTTATTAAAAATGAAAAACTTATGATGACTCAAAATTCCAGATTACTATTTTGCAGCAGAGACATGCACAAGTTTATGGAAGCAAATGAAATCAATACCATTCCTGAGTTGTTTGAAATAAGTATAGAAGAACTCATTACAAAACCTGATTTTCCGTTTAGGTTATTAACTGAGTGGGTAACACTAAGAGATAAGTTCAATTTTTTGCATGAAAATTAAAATAAAAATTAGTTTACAACTTTTAAAGATCAGTCTTTACATCAGTCTTTAAATAAAGAGTTTATCATATTATAATTTATCTGTGTAAAGTCTTTAATTACTTTTTCGGCCCTGTGCAACTCCCGTTCAGTGTGAGTTGTAGTTAAGGCAATAACTTTCATACCTGCGCTAATTGCAGCTTCTACACCAGCTGTTGAATCTTCAAAAACTATACAGTTTTTGGGTTCAGTCTCAATCATTTTAGCAGTAGTTTCAAATATTTCAGGATCTGGCTTTCCATTTTTGATATGCGTACTGTTTACTATTTTCATAAAATATTTTTTAATTGGTACATGGTCAAACATAAAATCAATATTGACCTGTATGCCTGATGTAGCAATAGCCATAATTATATTCGCATTTTGTAATTCTTCCAATAAATCAATAAGCCCATCTACAGGTTTTATAATTGGTGCATACAATTCCCGGTAAATTTTTTCTTTTTCTAAATAATAAGATTCAGTTTGTTCTTTGGTCATTTTTTTGTGAAAGATGTGTTCGACCGCATCATGATTAGTTCTTCCGCTAATATTGGCTTTATAATCTTCATCACTTATATTAAGACCCATTTTTTTCAGGTATACTTTCCATGATTCCAGATGAATCTGATTGTTATCGAGCAATGTGCCATCAAGGTCAAAAATGACTGCTTTTAATTGGTTCATAAGTTGCAATTTCGGAAAATAAATTTTTACAGATGGAATTCAATAGGATTCTACAATTCGTATTTCAATGCAAAAAACCGGCCTCACTCATTTTTATTTTTTTGACTTTCCTCATTTTTATTAAGGTGTTAATAATTTCCGGGGTCACAATTATTTATAAACAATAGCCTTTCTGCAAGGGTTTCACAGGGTTTGAAACAAGGTAAGGGCAACTATTACAGTTATATTTGCTTAGCTTAAAAATGTTATGGCCAACAGTATAAAAAAGAAAACACCCCCTGCACCAAGTCCTGATAAATTGTCACCAGACAAACAGGAGGAAGTGACTGTGAAAGATATAGTTCGCGACGAACGTACTTATAAAATTGCAGGAACAATAAACCTGCTTGCATCGCTGTTTTTATTTATGGCGCTTGCATCCTATTGCTTTACATGGCAGGAAGATCAGGATAAGGTTCACCAGTTTGGGGTAAAAATTTTTAGTATAGACGATATGCATGTAAGCAACCTGCTTGGGGTGTTGGGTGCATATGTGGCCCATGCATTTATTTACAAAGGCTTTGGAATTACTTCTTTTCTTTTTTGCAGTTTTCTATTTGTCACCGGCATAAATTTATTATTTGGAAAAAAAGTTTTTTCAATTACAAAAAATCTCAAGTTTATTACAATTGGGTTGATTGTTTTTAGTATAGCACTTTCATTTATTTTTCGCAACAGTGAATTTAGTTTTGGGGGTGCGTTTGGAGAGATAATAACGGATTGGCTCGTAAAATGGTTGGGCGTATTCGGAACAGGATCTTTATTGATTTTAACTGCCGTGAGTTATTTCATCTGGAAGTACAATCCTACTTTTACATGGCCTGAAAAAAAACAGGTTCAGCAAAACACTTTTGTTGAGGAAACCGATGTAGTAGCAAACCAAGAAACTGCTCATGTTACACCCACGTCAGCAACAATTAACGAAGCATATAATGATGAGGAAGGAGCTAAATTATTTGTAGAAAAAGATGTTTTGGTTTCTAACAACAAACTAAAGAAAGAAAGCAATGGCATCCTTGTCATTATGCCACAGGACACACCTGATGCAATGGATGACTACCCGTTACATCATTTGCATATAGTTGAAAAAGATGAACCAATTGCAGTTGAGGAAATTGGAGAAAAAGTTGAAGAAAAGATTGAAGCCCCTGCTTTAATTAATGAATCTCTTTCACTTGAAATAAAGGAAGTTGAGGAAGAAACAGAAGATGAAGATGAGATAAATTTGCCCGAGCCTGTTTTGCAAAAAAATGCTCCGATTCAACTTCCGGTAAATATAGATATGGAGTTGGAGATAAAGGAGGTGCCGGATACTATAGATGAAGAAGAGATGGAAGAGTTGGATGCAATGAAAAGGATCGCAAAACTTCCACCTTATGAGCCAACCCTTGATCTTAGAGATTACAAATATCCATCGCTTGATTTATTGGAAACACATGGTAGCGAAAAGATAGTGCACGACCCGGTTGAACTTGAAAATAACAAGAATCAGATTATTGCAACGCTTAAAAATTATGACATACTCATTCAGCGCATTGCAGCTACCGTAGGGCCTACCGTTACTTTGTATGAAATTGTTCCTGCACCGGGAGTACGTATCAGCCGCATCAAAAATCTGGAAGATGATATAGCGCTAAGCCTTGCTGCGCTTGGCATCCGTATCATTGCACCTATTCCTGGAAAGGGAACTATTGGTATTGAAGTACCAAATGTGAACAAACGGGTAGTAAGTATGAAGACATTGCTTGCTTCAGATAAATTTCAGAACAGCGCTTATTCATTGCCCATAGCAATTGGTAAAAAAATTGATAATGAAAACTTTATTGTTGACCTTGCAACAATGCCCCACCTTCTTATGGCGGGTGCTACAGGTCAGGGTAAATCTGTGGGACTGAATGCAATACTTGTTTCACTGCTATACAAAAAACATCCTTCTCAACTAAAATTTGTATTGGTAGATCCAAAGAAGGTTGAGTTAAGCATATATAAAAATATTGAGAAACACTTTCTTGCCCGCCTGCCCGGCGAAGAAGATAGCATCATAACCGATACCAAAAAAGTGGTGCATACACTCAATGCCCTTTGTATAGAAATGGACAACCGGTACGATTTATTAAAAGAAGCCGGTTGCCGTAACATAAAAGAATACAACGAAAAATTTAAAGCAAGAAAATTAAACCCTGAAAAAGGGCACCAATACCTTCCGTTCATAGTACTTGTAGTAGATGAATTTGCTGACTTAATTATGACTGCGGGTAAGGAGGTAGAAATGCCAATTGCCCGATTGGCACAGCTTGCCAGAGCTATTGGCATACATCTTATTATTGCTACACAAAGACCATCAGTAAATATTATTACAGGTACTATTAAAGCAAACTTTCCTGCACGTATAGCCTTTAAGGTGAGTAGCAAAATAGATAGCCGTACTATATTAGATGCCGGAGGTGCAGAGCAATTAATAGGAAAAGGGGACATGCTGATTAGTTTTAACGGAGAAATTACACGTTTGCAATGTGCTTTTGTTGACACGCCTGAAGTAGATAAAATCAATGAGTTTATAGGTGACCAAAGGGGCTATCCACAAGCTTTCTTATTACCGGAATATGTAGATGAAAAAGAATTAGAAGGTAAAGACTTTGACAGCAGTAACCGCGACCCTTTGTTTGAAGATGCTGCACGTTTGGTTGTTAGCAGTCAAATAGGAAGTACATCGCTTATACAAAGAAGAATGAAATTGGGTTATAACCGTGCCGGTCGGTTAATGGATCAACTGGAAGCAGCAGGTATTGTTGGGCCTAATCAAGGCAGCAAGGCACGTGAAGTACAGGTAAGAACAGATATGGAACTGGATGATATTTTAGGGGCTTTTGCCAGTTAAATATTCACAAACATTTTTATTAAGTAAGACATTAATAATGTTGGTTAGGGTGAATCATCAATAGTCCGTTATTTCTGAAGATTTAGTAGGAAGCTGATCATAATAGCCTTTGAACCCGTAATAGCCAAAGATTAAAAACCCTATACAGATAGGAAAGAAAATAATTAATATTATACTCCATTGCAAAGTAACGTTTGCCCTTGTTGCATCCGTTGCTTTGTTAATTTTATCAACAGCCTGAAGTATCATAAACACCACAAGTGCCGGAGACAAAAGCATCCAAACAACCCCTAACAATTTCTTTAAATTATTCATTGTTCAAATTTTATTTATTCATCAATCCATTACATTATTATCAATTTTGTTTGGCAGGTAAATGGCCCCAATCACAAAGCAAAGTGCTGCAATACCAATAGGGTACCATAGCCCTGCCAAAGGATCGCCAAGAGGCAAATCTTTTGTCCTGGTAAATTCTACAATCAGCGTACCCAAAAACGGTACCAAACCACCAAATACACCGTTTCCAATATGATAGGGTAATGACATAGAGGTGTAGCGTATTTTGGTTGGAAATAACTCTACCAGAAATGCAGCCATAGGCCCATACACCATCGTTACAAAAATGATCATTATCCAGACGAGGAAAACGAATTTCCATTTAAGAAACGGAGAAAGAATTTTGTTGTTGTAAACAGCTTTCTTATTGGCTACAATTATTTGTTCAACCTCTTGGATTTCAGTTCTACCTTTTTTCAAAGTATCTATTAATACCCTCGTAAACCTTGATTTGTCAGGTGTTTCATAGGATGATGCGATTTCTAATACAGAATCACCTTTATACATTGTTATTTTGATTTCATCCTTTAAAAAAGAGTACTTAGTTTTTGACCATTCTTTTATATCTGCACTTTTCAACATTGAATTAAATATTGGGCGATAAAATATTACACCGAGTAACATACCTGTAAGCATAATCCATTTTCGGCCTATTCTATCACTCAACCAACCAAACAATACAAAGAATGGGGTAGCTAATGCAATACTCCACAGCAAAATTTCCCTGTTTTGCATAAACTCTAATTTCACGGTATTTTCTAAAAAAGATTGGGCATAAAACTGGCCGGTATACCATATAACCCCTTGACCCATAACTCCACCAAACAATGCAAGCAATACCATTTTAAAATTAGCCCGGTGACCAAAACTTTCTTTCAGGGGATTAACAGCAGTTTTGCCTTCCGCTTTTACTTTGGCAAACATGGGCGATTCACTCATCTTTAATCTGATGAGTATCGAGACTATTACCAGTAATAATGATATCCAGAAAGGATAACGCCACCCTCCCCATTCATCCGAAAACTTTTCTACCCCTTGTGTATCCCGTATAAGAATGATTACGCCTAATGCGAGAAATAAACCTAGTGTTGCAGTAGTTTGTATCCAACTTGTCCAATAACCACGCCTATGAGGTGGTGCATGTTCAGCAACATAAGTTGCTGCACCACCGTACTCTCCACCCAAAGCGAGACCCTGTACAAGACGCAAGGCCAAAACAATAAGTGGGGCTGCCCACCCAATACTTTTATATCCCGGTACCAATCCAATAGCAAAGGTAGAGCCCCCCATTAAAATCAACGTGAGTAAAAAGGTGTGTTTGCGACCGATAAGATCGCCTAAACGACCAAAAACCAATGCACCGAAAGGCCTAACAATAAATCCTGCAGCAAAAATAGCAAGTGTGCTTAACAACGCAGAAGTACCCGAGTCTTCGGGAAAAAACTGTTTGGAGATTATAGTGGCTAACATGCCGAAAATGTAAAAGTCGTACCACTCTATAAGCGTTCCTACAGAAGAGGCACCTATAATAAATGCCATTCCTTTTTTAGGATTATTGGTTTGCTCCATTTTAAAATTCAAAAATTGACTGTAATAAAAAAATGCCTGAAATCATCAGTTCTACCGTAACCCATAAAAGTCATTATAAGTTGAAAATAATGAAATTTCAAACTTATACCTTAGAAAAGATTTTGTTACTGATGTATTGTTATTACTTTTAGAAATCAAATGCGCTTACCATGTCATACCCATACCAGATTACATCATTAGAACAATACCATGAGGATTATAAAAAAAGTATAGAAAACCCTGATGCTTTTTGGGGTGATATTGCTGAACATTTTTTATGGAAAAAAAAATGGGACAAAGTCTTAAACTGGAATTTTACTGAACCCAAAGTTGAATGGTTTGCCGGTGGAAAACTCAACATAACGGAAAATTGTATAGACCGTCATTTGGCAACAATGGGCGACAAGCCTGCAATAATCTGGGAGCCTAATAACCCTGAAGAAAGGGTAAGAATAGTTACTTATGCCCGCCTGCACAAACGGGTTTGCCAGGTAGCTCAAATGCTGGTAAACAACGGAGTAAAAAAGGGCGATCGTGTATGTATATACATGGGCATGGTACCCGAACTAGCTTACGCAGTTTTAGGATGTGCAAGAATAGGTGCTATTCACAGTGTAATTTTTGGAGGCTTTAGTGCTCAAAGCATTGCAGACCGCCTTTATGATGCAAATGCAGAATTTATTATCACCTGCGACGGGGCTTATCGTGGGGGTAAAGACATTCCATTAAAATCTGTAATTGACGATGCGCTTATTGGAAACAAATCTGTAAAAAAGGTCATTGTTTATACCCGGACAAGAACACCTGTTTCTATGATAAAAGGTAGAGATGTATGGTGGGAAGATGAAATGGATTATGCAGAAACACAGGTAGAGAAAAATGGTGTGGTGTCATTTCCTGCTGAAGAAATGGATGCGGAAGACCCATTGTTTATACTGTACACAAGTGGTAGCACCGGCAAACCAAAAGGTGTGGTGCATTCTGTTGCAGGTTATATGATTTGGACCAACTACACGTTTATAAATGTCTTTCAATACAAACCGGGTAATATCCACTTTTGCACAGCAGACATAGGCTGGATAACCGGTCATAGTTATATCGTATATGGCCCTTTGAGTGCAGGTGCCACTTCGCTTATGTTTGAAGGCATACCAACCTGGCCCGATGCAGGACGGTTTTGGGATATTGTAGAAAAACACAAGGTTAATTGTATTTACACTGCCCCTACTGCCATTCGTAGTTTAATGAGTTATGGTACAGACCCAATTAAAGGTAAAGACCTTTCTTCATTAACGGTATTAGGTACAGTTGGCGAACCCATTAACGAAGAAGCATGGCATTGGTACGATGAAAATATTGGGAAAAAGAATTGCCCGATTATTGATACCTGGTGGCAGACAGAAACCGGAGGAACATTAATTTCAAATATGGCGGGTATTACTCCGGCAAAACCTAGTTGGGCTACACTGCCAATGCCAGGTGTACAGCCTTTACTGGTAGACGAAAAGGGTGAGGAAGCCTCCCCATACCCCTCCGAAGGAGGGGCTTTAATAACATCCGGGAATTTATGCATCAAAGCACCTTGGCCGGGAATACTAAGAACTACCTGGGGCGATCATGAACGGTGCAGAACCAATTATTTTGCAACTTATCCTGGGCTATATTTTACCGGCGATGGAGCACTTAAAGATGCAGAAGGCAATTATAGGATTACAGGAAGAGTAGATGATGTACTGAATATAAGTGGTCACCGTATAGGCACTGCAGAAGTTGAAAATGCGATCAATATGCATTCAGGTGTAGTTGAAAGTGCTGTGGTTGGTTATCCGCATGACATAAAGGGTCAGGGCATTTATGCTTTTGTTATTTACAACGGACACCATGGTGATGAGCATTTAAGAAGACAGGATATCAGCCTTACAGTTTCAAAAATAATTGGTCCAATTGCCAAACCAGATAAAATTCAATTTGTAAGCGGTCTTCCTAAAACCCGAAGCGGAAAAATTATG
This sequence comes from Segetibacter sp., assembly GCA_031423805.1. Taxonomy (GTDB): domain Bacteria; phylum Bacteroidota; class Bacteroidia; order Chitinophagales; family Chitinophagaceae; genus Segetibacter. The sequence goes on from JANPGE010000106.1 coordinate 9,991, forward strand.
CGCCGTATTTTAAGAAAGATTGCCGAAGGCGAATTGTCTAATATTGGTGATACAACCACTTTACTTGATCCTTCGGTGGTAGATGAAATTAAAAATGGTAAACTATAAAACATAGTGCGAAAATATTTAACAATAAAATATGTGAACATATTTTAACAACCTTGCCTTAAACAATCTTATTCTAACTAAGTCATAATCTCATAATTTTGCAATCCGAAATATAAATTATGAAGAGAATATTTTATTTGTTATTAGTCTTAGGTTTAGTAAATCTTGATGCAGTTGCACAAAATGATCCGAATGCAAAAAAAGTTTTAGATGCTGTAAGCACTAAACTCAAAACATTCAAGGGTATTTCTGCTGATTTTGCTTTGGTTTCAAAAGCAAGGACAGGAAAAGTAAATAATAATGTAAAAGGTAAAATTTTCATAAAAGGAAATAAATATTATCTAAAGCAGTCAACAACTGAAATATTTAGTGACGGAGCTAAAACATGGAATTATAATGGCAATGATGAAGTAACAGTAACTACTGTAGATGCTGATGCTCAAACGTTAACACCGCAAAAATTGCTAACCAATTTTTACGATAAAGATTTTACCTACAAACTAGTTTCGTCTGCAGGTCAGTATAATGAAATTGAAATGATGCCAAATGATAAACGCAAAAATTTCAAGCAGGTTAACGTATTCATTGACAAATCTAAAATGATGATTACAAAGGCCAAAGTGTTGGACAAGAGCAACAATACTATCCTTTTTAACCTTAGCAACATCAATACAAACGCCCCTATTGCGGACAGCAAATTTGTATTTGACAAAAGCAAATACAAAAAAACGATTGAAGTAATTGAATAATAGTGTTTATTTATTTTTCTATTAATTTCTGAACTCTAATATTTTGTAAATGAATCTATTCGTTTAGGATAGTATTATCTATTTTCTACACCACTAACATCTTTCTACTTTCCTTATCTTGCACATTCTCATTCATTCACAAAACCGAACAATGAAGAATTTGCCACTGAACCCACAGATTTTTATTAAAAACAGGGAGCGCTTCGTTAAAGAAATGAAACCCGGCAGCATAGCTATTTTCAATAGCAACGACGAGGTTCCTTCTAATGGCGATGCCATTTACCCGTTTGTACAAAACAGTGACCTCTATTGGCTTACCGGCATAGAACAGGAAGATACTATGCTTGTTTTATTTCCTGACAATATTGATAAAAACTTTCGTGAAGTATTGATATTGGTAAGACCCAATGAAACCAAAGAAAAGTGGGATGGCAGACGATTAAGGGCAAATGAAGCAACTGATATTTCGGGCATTGATAAAGCAATATGGTTAGATACGCTTGATGCTCAATTGCAGCCATGGGTCCACCTTGCAGAAACGGTGTATCTTAATACAAATGAAAACGACAGAAAGGGAGTTCTGTTGGAGACAAGAGACTATCGCTACGCAAAAATGTTTATGAGCCTATACCCTCTCCATAAATATGAGCGGTCTGCCAGAATTATGAAAAAGCTTCGTGGTGTAAAATCGGCAGAAGAAGTAGTAGTATTACAACAAGCAATTGACATAACAGAAAAAACATTCAGAAGAGTTCTTCAGTTCGTGCAACCCGGTGTATGGGAACATGAAGTACATGCAGAAATTATTCACGAATTTCTACGCAACCGTAGCAAAGGAGAAGCTTATGGAAGCATAATTGCCAGTGGCGACAGGGCAAGAACATTGCACTATGTCAGCAATAATCAGGAGTGCAAAGACGGCGAATTGTTGCTCATGGATTTTGGTGCAAACTATGGTGGATATTGCGCAGACCTCACCCGTACCATACCTGTTAATGGCAAATTTACTGCTCGTCAAAAAGAAGTTTACAATGCCTGTTTACACCTGCACAATTATGCAAAAGGATTGTTGAAGCCAGGCATTTCTATTGTTGACTATACCGATAAAGTTGGAGATGAAGCTACATTGCAATTCATCAAAATTGGATTGATAACCGAAGCAGATGTAAAAAATGAAGACAAAGACAATAGAGCTTACCGAAAATATTTGTACCACGGCATATCGCACCATCTTGGGGTAGATGTTCATGATTTGGGCACAAGAACTGAACCTATTCAGGCGGGGATGGTATTTACTGTAGAACCCGGCATTTATATAGAGGAAGAACAGATGGGCATAAGGATAGAAAATAATTTGTGGATTACAGAAACGGGCAATATTGATTTGATGAAGAATATTCCTATAACAGTAGAAGAGATTGAAAGTCTTATGAAAAAGTAGCGCAAAAAAAATGAAACAGATACCCAATATTTTTACGCTTCTAAACTTATTCTTTGGCTGCATTGCTATTATTCTCATTATGCAAAATGGCATGATAGCAACCGTAAATGACGATGGAGAAACCATGTTAATGCTACCGGAAAAAATTTACTGGGCATCAGCATTCATAGGCATTGCAGCAATCATAGATTTTCTAGACGGACTTGTAGCACGGCTATTAAATTATGCATCTGAAATGGGCAAACAACTAGACAGCCTAGCCGATGTTGTTAGTTTTGGAGTTGCTCCTGCTATGATAATTTATCAGTTTTTAAGGCTTTCTTTTGCCCAACAGGAAGGGGGAATGGATGTATCTGCATTGTGGTTACTACCTGCTTTTGCATTGCCTTGTGCAGGTGCTTACAGATTAGCCCGTTTCAATCTTGATAAAAATCAGACGACTTATTTTAAAGGTGTTCCAATTCCTGCCGTTGGATTATTGGTTGCATCGTTTCCGCTCATCTATTGGTACACTCAAAATGATACGGTCATTCACATCTTATTGAATCAATGGTTTTGGTATTTGTTGGTTGCAATTTTAAGTGTACTTATGGTTTCAAGGCTCCCTATGCTAGCTTTAAAATTTAAAGGGTTTAACTTAAAAAATGATTTACCAAAAATCATTTTATTAATACTTGCAATTGTACTTGGATTAATAATAAAATGGCTTGCAGTACCCGTTGTTTTTGTACTTTATGTTTTACTCTCATTGTCTATGAAAAAATATGTGATCGGTCAAAATAAACATATTGCACAGACATAATAATGCAAAATAAAATTACCATAGAATATAACAAAAATCAATCTTAATCAATTAATAATAAGTTTTTAGAAATGACCTACCATGTTCAGATAAAAGTTATGCCGCTCAAAGATTTGTTAGACCCTCAAGGAAAAGCAGTCTTAGGTGGATTATTAAATCTTGGCCTAAACAATATTAATGATGTTAGAATTGGTAAACACATTACCCTTGATATAGAAGCTGATAGCGAGGCCGCAGCTAAGCAGGTAGCAGAAGAAGCCAGTAAAAAATTATTGGCTAATCCTGTTATGGAATTTTATGAAATTGAGTTTATAAATTAATAGTCATTATCCAATAAGTCAAGTAGTTAATAACTAAATTGATTAATGACAAAATGACCATTGACTCTATGACTCATCCCATTGAGCCATTTTCAAATTTTCAAATTAGATGCTCTACATTGTACCCACACCTCTCGGCAATTTAAAAGACATAACGCTTCGCTCATTAGAAGTACTACAAAGTGTAGATGTAATTCTAGCAGAGGATACCCGGACTTCAGGAAAATTGTTGCAGCATTATAATATCAGCAAACCCATTTCACCTTATCACCAACACAACGAACATAAAATAGTACAACATATTGCAGACCAGCTACTGGGTGGCAAATCCTTTGCACTAATTACCGACGCAGGCACACCGGGCATTTCTGACCCCGCATATTTATTAGTGAGAGAATGTGCCAAACACAATATTAAAGTTGAAACACTGCCCGGTGCTACGGCCTTTGTTCCGGCATTGGTTAATAGCGGCCTACCGATTACCCGTTTTACTTTTGAAGGTTTTTTGCCTCTTAAAAAAGGAAGACAAACCCTGATGAAAAAATTAGCCGAAGAAGATCGGACCATGGTTTTTTATGAAAGCCCCATGCGACTTGTAAAAACATTGGAAGAATTTGCAGTTTATTTTGGAAATGATCGTCAATGCAGTGTTAGCAGGGAGTTAACAAAAATGTTTGAAGAAAATAAACGTGGAAATTTGCATGATGTTTGCGAACACTTCAAAGCAAAAACTGTGAAAGGCGAAATTGTAATAGTTGTAGAAGGAAAGGAAAAATAAATTTTGCATTTCATACTAATGATAACCCATTTTCAAATAAAGTAAGTTATTTTATGAATAAAATATGCTCCATTTTACTATTGACTTTATTTTTATTCCATTACTCAAATGCACAAAATAACTCAATCTCCACAGTTGTATTAGATTCATTCAATGCCAGGTTTCCAAATGCATCGGCTGTAGTATGGAGTGATATGTTTACATCATGCAGAGCTAGCTTTAAAGTAGAAACAGCAGAAATGAAGGCAACCTTTTCAAGTAAGGGAAATTGGTTTAGAACCGAAACGAAAATTACCTACGATCTACTACCCGATGTAGTTAAAGAAGGTTTTAAGAAAACAAAGTATGCCACCATTCCTGTGAAAGATGTATCAAAAACTGAAGAAAAAAACAAACCGATTCAATACAGAATAACAGTAATGAAAGGAGCAGTAAATAAAACCGGCCTTGTTTTTTCAACAGAAGGAGCATTAGTGAGCGAAAAGAATTTTTTGTAACGAGTTATGGGAACAAACTAATGCAATTCATGGGTTGGAAATAAATCATTTTAAAATAGTAAATTGAAAAAATATGTACGAAAAGGCCGTCATTTCGAGCAAAGCGAAGCAATCTGCTCACACCAATAATTAAAATCCTGGAAATTAAACTGCGGATTGATTCACGAAGCTTCGCAAGGTTAGCAATGACGGGCCACACCTTAATTATCAATGTTAAAAACTATGTAAGATATTTTTCTTTTCAATCCTGAATTTCGAACACACAATAATGATGAAGTTTATGAATAAATTTTTTTGCTTTTTATCAATAATTATTTGCTCAATAAAATTAAATGCACAAACGGACAGGTGGCAACAACGCATCAGTTATCAGATAAATGTTAAGATGAATGTTGCAGCAAATCAATTGACAGGCACAGAAAAAATTGACTACTACAACAATTCACCCGATACACTTACACGTGTGTTTTTTCACACCTATTGGAATGCTTTTCAACCGAACAGCAGTATGGATGTAAGAAGCAGGGAGTTAGGGAATACCGTACTCCGTAAAAGGAAAGATGGAACAGAAGTAAGAGATTGGGATCCGAGGGTAAGGGATAGAATTGCCAACTTAAAACCCAATGAAATTGGTTTCCAGAAAATACTACATGTAAAATTCAACGGCATTGCACAACAACTAAAGGAACACGAAACCATACTTGAAGTAATTTTAAATAAACCCATTTTACCAAAATCAAAAGTTTCGTTTGACATTAGTTTTGAGGCACAGGTTCCAATTCAAATACGCAGAAGCGGAAGAGATAATTCAGAGGGAGTAAGATATAGCATGAGTCAATGGTACCCAAAGATGGTCGAGTATGACTATCAGGGTTGGAATGCCAATCCTTATATTGCCCGGGAATTTTATGGCGTATGGGGAGATTTTGATGTAAAAATCAGTATTGATAAAAAATACACGCTTGGAGGTACAGGTACATTGCAGCCCTTGGAATACAAGGCAAAAGTTAAAAGTCAAAACTCAAAATTAGAGGAGCGAGTGACTGCAAAAGAAAAACAAGAAACGGTAAACGAAAAAACCTGGCATTTTATAGCTGAAAACGTTCATGACTTTGTTTGGGCAGCAGATACAAATTATTTAACCATTCAAAGACAAATTAAAAATGGCCCACTGTTGTACATAGTGCATAAAAACTACGACACCATCAACGCTGCATGGGAAAAATTAGCTGATACGGCGGCTCTTGCCTACCCGTTAATGGCAAAGTATTTTGGTGCATATCCTTACAAAAACTACAGCTTTATACAAGGTGGCGATGGTGGTATGGAATATGCCATGGCTACATTAGTAAAAGGCCCGGGCATAGGAACTGCTATACATGAATGGATGCACAGTTGGTATCAGGGTATGCTTGCAACCAATGAAAGCCTTTACCCATGGATGGACGAAGGTTTTACAAATTATGCCGAGGAAAGAGTTATAGCCGAATTAAGAGGCAAAAAAGATTTTGCACAGGATGGAAACTATGACAGTTATTACAACCTTGTTAAAAGTGGATTTGTAGAACCTTTAACCACCCATGCAGACCATTACAGTTCCAACTATGGTTACTCGCTGAATAGTTATAGTAAAGGAGCGGTTTTTATAGAACAACTCGGATATATAACCGGAGATAAAATAAGAGATAAAATTTTACTGGAGTATTATAATCAATGGCGGTTTAAACATCCTAATATCAATGATTTTATAAGAGTTGCAGAAAAGGTTAGTGGACTTGAATTACAATGGTACAAGGAGTATTGGGTCAACACTACCAAAACAATCAACTATGCTATTGATAGTCTATGGGAAGATGAGGGCAAGACAAGTATAAGAATACGCCGAATAGGCGAAATGCCCATGCCGGTTGATGTACAGATTTCATTTAAAGACAGCAGCAAAGAAATCCACTACATACCCCTTAATCTAATGTTTGGCAGCAAGCCTGTAGAGGACAGTGCTATATCAAGAACAATACATGAAGAATGGCGTTGGACACACCCTACCTACACCTTCACTACCAACAAAAAACTGGCAGAAATTTTACAGGTGGAAATTGACCCGTCTCAACGACTGGCTGATGTTGATAAGCGGAATAATACATTGAAAATTAGGTGGTGATTTTTGAAGAAATTTGTTAAAATAAATTAGATATAATAGAAAGAGTGATCAGGAAGATGGTTTTACAAAAACCTTTAATACTAACAGGGTCATTGCCTTCGTTATCACATTATTCGAAAAAAATTGAATTTACAGATTATGAGGAGTATTGCCATTTTTCTATTTTTAGCTATAACGCTTTCTGCAACCGCCCAACAAAGTTTCCACATAGATATGCTGACCACCGGTACTAACACAAGCCTGCGTGGTATGAGTGTGCCTACAGATGATATAGTATGGGTAAGCGGTAGCAACGGAACTGTAGGCAAGTCAACTGATGGCGGTAAAAACTGGCAATGGATAATTGTTCCGGGTTTTGAGAAAAGGGATTTTAGAGATATAGAAGCTTTTGATAGCCTTACCGCTATAGTTATGGTAGTTGATAATCCGGCAAACATTCTTAAAACAACTGATGGTGGCAAAAACTGGAAAAAAGTCTTTGAACGTGCAGCCACAGGTATGTTCCTGGATGCAATGGATTTTAAAGATGGCAAAGAAGGAATTTGCGTTGGCGATCCGTTAAATCTTACTGTTGGGGGCGCTAGCCGCAAATTGTTTTACATTATCCGCACCCACGATGGTGGCGATACCTGGGCCGAGGCCCCAATGTACCAAATGCCCCCTGCCCTTACCGGTGAATTTATTTTCGCTGCAAGCGGTACCAATATTTCATTTCTCAACCATCCTGATTATGAATATGCCTTTATTACAGGAGGTTACATCAGCACTTTATATTTTGTAGCTAGAGAGGGTAAAACAAGCAAAGGCGCTCCAACTCCTATACTTCAAGGTACAGAAACAAGAGGTGCCTATTCATTTGCT